>CAZAHL010000091.1:0-21901 GCA_964484845.1 uncultured Chryseolinea sp.
TCTTGGTATGTCAGAAGCGATACGGTGTAAGATTTTCCTGCAGGAATTTGTAATTGCTGGTGATCATACTTGTCCAGTAAATCAAGTGCTCGGCTGAACTCTGCCAGAATTTTTAATATCCCGTGGTTTTCAGTGGTGTCAAGTTGTTTACCTGTTGATACTTTGGCTACAAGTTTCACGGCTTCCTGCAGATCCTTGTATTTTCTTTCGGTCTCTTTTAACTTCTTCTCATTTAATGCAAATCCGTCAATAAGGTATTTCCTTAACACATTCGTTGCCCATATACGGAACTGAGTCCCACGCTTTGATTTCACTCGATACCCAACGGAAATGATTACATCGAGATTATAGTAATCTAACATCCTGGTGACTTGACGTTTACCTTCCATTTGAACTGTCAAGGATTCCTTGACAGTTGAAGAGCGCTTTAATTCACGCTCTTTGTACAGGTTATTGATGTGTAAACTAATGTTCTGTTTTGTCTGATTAAACAAATCAGCTATTTGTTGTTGAGTGAGCCATACGGATTCCTCATCAACTCTAACTTCTACTTCCGTTTTTTTATCCGGAGTTTGATATATGATTATTTCTTTCATGATTTCAAATGTTGATAAAATGACTATTAAAGATATAAGGTAATGGATTAAGATCACTTAATGTTTTTCTTTACGTCACTGACAGGATTTTTGAATTTATCTCTCAAAACCCTCATGTCTGTACTCACTTTCAAATCCAGAATTTTCGCATAATGTTGAGTCGTTTTCAGATTCTTATGCCCAAGCATTTTACTCACAGTTTCTATAGGCACTCCATTAGTCAGAGTAACAGTCGTAGCAAACGTATGCCGTGCTGTATGGAACGTCATCTTCTTTGTGATCTCGCAGGCATCAGAAATTTCTTTCAGGTAATTGTTCATCTTCTGATTGCTTAGTACCGGTAGTAGACGTCGTTTGTTGACGCATTGGGGATTATCTTTATAGCGGTCTAGAATTTCAAGTGCCGGAGGTAGCAATGGAACTCGTGTTGCTGAATCTGTTTTCTGTCTGCTGGTCCATATCCATTTTTCTCCGTCAATTCCGATGGTTATTTCTTCACGGGTTAACTTCTCAACATCGGCATAGGCAAGTCCAGTGTAGCAACAGAAAATGAAAATGTCTCTTACCTGACGAAGCCTAGGTATTACGAATTCCTTATTGATTATTCTGGTAAGCTCTTCTTCAACCAGAAACGGTCTTTCAACTTCTCGTTTCGCTAATTTGAATCCGACAAAAGGATCTCGCGTAAGCCAGCCGTTCTTGATGCAGATGTGAACAATCTTCTTAAAGTTCGATAGGTACTTCATGGAAGTGTTGTGATCGCAATTGCGGACCGATTTCAACCAGAACTCATAGCCAGAAATAAACTCGTACTTCAACTCCTTGATGTCGATGTCGCTAGCTTTGTATTTCCATTTCATGAACTCCAGTGTGTGACGGAATGAAGTCTCGTAACGTTCTAAAGTCAACGGTGAAAACTCTTTATTCACTAAAGCCTTCATTTGTTCGTTGTGCTGTGTAAATACTTCCATCAACATTACTCTACGTTCGAGGGAAGTACCAAACCACTTCGCCTTCATGTTTTCAAGTGTGATTGGTTTCCCTTCATTCATTAGCTCGCGTTGACAATCGAATGCTTTTATCCGGAAGCCGTCAAGCAGATCATTTATCTTTTGAGCGTCACGAGTTTTGGGTTTGAGCTTTCCCTCGTCAGGAGACCACTCAGATTCTTTGACATGGATCTTTGTTACAATGTTAATGCGTTGCCTGTTGATACCGATTCTCATAGAGAGCGGAATCATTCCTCCTGCAATTGCTCTGTCTTTGCGAGCAAAGAACTTTACTGAAATTGTCTGTCTCATAATCCCAATTGGTTAATTAAGTTTATCAATTGAAATACACAGAATCAAGATGTTCACTTGTTGAACTAGCTGATGTCCAGTGCATTAGGCCAATTTGTGGTACCAAGATTTTCTTGGTTGGCTTGGTACCACATTGGTACCACAGGGATCATGATATTTTGATTGATTTTGACTAGCCCGAAAACAAAAAAACCTCGAAATCATAGGGATTTCGAGGTTTTGATTTGCTTTAGTTTCTACTTGGCAGAGGAGGAGGGATTCGAACCCCCGGAACCTTGCGGTTCAACGGTTTTCAAGACCGCCGCATTCGACCGCTCTGCCACTCCTCTGTGTTTGCACGGCTTATTTTGGGAGTGCAAATGTATACGTTTCTGCCTTTTTGCCAAATCGGAGTGCAAACTTTCTAGTTTGAATCATCAGCATAATCAACAAATGCTTTCTTTATATCCTTATCACTAATCTTATCAATATTTTTGGAATAGGCATCCAACTCTAACAAAACAATACGCTGATCATTTAGAACCGCCCGAAACTTTTCGATGTCCTTTTCAAACTCATAGGTTCGCCGAGCTGACTTCAAGGCATATTTCCTTGCAAACTCGTCTCCCCACGATTGTACTCTATTTCGTATGTCTATTCCTATCTTGATTTTCTCCAATATATTTTCTTTTGAGCGGCCAATTACCTCTGTTGCCTCTAAGGTTCCTAATGTTAAAACTGTAGTGCCTCCAATGCCAGAAACTATTTTCGACTCGTCTCCATTCACGAATACGGGAGTGAACCCTGTTACTGCACCTAATGAAGCGTTGACAACGGACCGATGCCTTTTACCCTTCTTGGCTTTTTTATAGTCTTGATTCAAATTTTTTTGATTTACATCGAGCTGTTGTATCAATGAAATTGCCTCCACCAGATTACTTCTATATTTATGAAATTGAAGGGCATCTTTCTTAATTAGATTTTCCGCGTCCGAAACTTTTATTTTGACTTTTTTCTGTGTGCGATTGTTGGATCTATCAAGCACAAAGAAAACCATTTCGGTTGTTATTGCTGTTTGCGTATCATCAACAAACTCATAACCAGGCATCCAGGTAAATTCATATTGAAGATTCGTATTCTCTTTAAGAGACCCGGTTGGCACACGAATATCAGAAGGTATAAAACCAGTACTGCGTACATTATCGTCCCCGTTGGGATCTGAGATATAAATTTTCAAATTCAATGTTTCATCTTCTTTTATTAAAAACAATGAGTCGCCGGGTACAATTAAAATTTCAGGAGGAAGGTCTTGTTGCGTTTGAGCAACTCTAAGCTTCCCTGTGGTTTCCGCTTTATCGGGCTGATCCTGAACAATAAATTCAACGAGCAGTGAATTATTTTTTAAATGTGAAAACTGGCCTCGTGAAGGGGTCCACGTAAATTGGCCTGACGACGAAAGGTTTGAACCCTCAGGCATCTGTGACGGAATCTGTTTAAACACCAGGGGATCACCATCAGCATCATAAACATATTCGCTGGGTATCTGAATTGTGTTCAGGTTCGATTGCTTTACATAAAATATTGGAAGCTCTTCTACATGAGGCGGTCGGTTTACATGATGTACTGTTAAGGTTACAGTTTTACGCTCTCGCGCTCCATTGTTCAATTCCTGCTGAAAGATCAGCGTAAAATCTTTCGTCTTAGAAATACGATCGACCAGATCGAAAGAAGGGTTCCAGCTGAAATTTCCCAGAGAATCAAAATGAATACCTAAATCGGGGCTGGCCTCAAGGGAAAATCTGACAGAATCCTTTTTTAAATGAGCGGTTTTAACTTGAAATGTCATAACCTCATTTTCATTTACAACGTTCCAACCTAGCGAGTCCGGAAATACCATGGAGGATTCGTTCTGGCCATAGCTGGCCAAAGCAACTAGTAATAAGGTTATAAGAATAATATGCTTCACAATTTCTTTCATAGGCCGTAAATTTAACAGATCAAAATTTGTGACCATGCCCCGCTCAAAGAAGAAGCCCGAAGAAAATAATTTTTTTACCGATGTGTATGAAGTTGTAAAGCTTATCCCAAAGGGTCGCGTCACGAGTTATGGTGCTATAGGTCATTAT
Source organism: uncultured Chryseolinea sp. (assembly GCA_964484845.1). Taxonomy (GTDB): domain Bacteria; phylum Bacteroidota; class Bacteroidia; order Cytophagales; family Cyclobacteriaceae; genus Chryseolinea. The sequence goes on from CAZAHL010000091.1 coordinate 4,003, forward strand.
CTTGGAGTAAAATCCAGTGCCCGCATGGTGGGTTGGGCCATGCACACTTGTCCCGCCAAAGTTCCAGCGCATCGAGTGGTGAATAGTGCGGGCTTATTAACTGGTAAGCACCACTTTAAAACTTCAAGTACCATGCAATCTAGATTGGAGAAGGAAGGCATTGTGGTAAAAAATGACAAGATTCAAAACTTTCGCGATGTTTTTTGGGATCCTGCCCAAGAATTAAAAATTAAATAACCTTTTTAAGACAATTCTCTCCCAAAGTTGGATGAACTGAATCCTGGAACCCTTCAAATAAAGGAATTTTCACAGTTCACTATATGGCACATTGTTGGCATATGGACTCCGTAAGAATGATTTATTTAACTGAAAATCATTCGCAATTAAAGGATCACACAAAACAAGAATCAAGAAATACAGAGAAGCCAGTACATACTGAGTCTCTAAGAATAGCGGGGGTTGGTTTTAATCGGGTTTAGGTCGCCAAAAGCGACCTTTTCCTTTTTAGGTTTTTTTACCTTGGGTAACAGCTTTTTTTGAAACCAGCCACAATCCCAGAAAAGTAATCAATCCGTTAATTATTAGTATTTCAATACTCACTTTATATCCGCCTAATATTTTTTCCGCATTCAGACTGAAGAGATAAGAGAGAATGGGAGCTATAACACAAACGACGGGAACAAGCTTGTCGTTCACACGTCGCGTTGTAAGAATTCCAAAAGAAAAGAGGCCGAGCAAAGGTCCATAAGTATATCCGGCAATAGTCAGCACGGCATCAATAACAGAACGTTCATTAATGGCTTTAAATATCACGATGATAATGAGGAAAAGCAAAGAAAAGCTTAAATGAACGATAAACTTTTGGCGTCGGCGTTGTTCCTCTGGCTTATTTTTAAAATTCAGGAAATCAATACAAAATGAAGTTGTTAATCCTGCCAGGGCAGAATCTGCGCTGGCATAAGACGAGGCCGTGATGCCGAGGAGGAAAAATATGCCGACGGCAAGGCCTAATTCATTAAATGCCAATCGCGGGAATAGCTCGTCCGTTGCAGGAGGAATCGGCAAACTATGAGTGTCGCTATACAGGTAGAGCAAAGCACCCAATACCAAAAACAATAAGTTGACCGCGAGCATAATCAAACTAAACCAAAACATGTTTTTTTGTGCATCGCCTAAACTTTTACAAGTCAGATTTTTCTGCATGATTTCCTGATCCATACCCGTCATCGTTATGGCAATAAATGCACCGCCAATAAATTGTTTCCAGAAATATTGCGGCGAATTGACATCGTCAAAATAAAACATGCGCGAATATTTACTGTCCTGAATCGTGGAGATCATTTCAGTTAATGACATATCGAGCTGACTCGAAATTTGCCACACGGTAATACACACCGCCGTGATAAGAAAGAATGTTTGGAAGGTGTCTGTCCATACAATGGTCTTGATGCCTCCTTTAAAAGTATAGATCCATATCAACGCAATGGTTGTTGCTACGGTGACGAAGAAAGGCACATCCCAGGCGTCAAAAAGAAATAATTGTAACACCGTTGCCGCCAGATAAAGCCGAAGCGATGAACCTATGGTACGTGAAATCAGGAAAAAAAATGCGCCTGTTTTATAGGACCAGAAACTAAAACGATGCTCCAGATAGGTATAGATCGAAACCAGGTTAAGCCGGTAGTATAAAGGCATCAGTACCCCGAGAATAACCCAATATCCCACCAGGTATCCGAGAACTATCTGAAAATAACCAAAACCGATTTTACCAACATTTCCGGGCACTGAAATAAACGTTAATCCGGAAAGGGAGGCTCCAATCATCCCAAACGCTACAAGAAACCAGGGTGATTGGCGATTCCCGGTAAAAAAAGTGGTCGTATCGGCTCCTTTAGAGGTTATCACCGATATCCCTATCAACATTGCAAAATAAACTACCAAGATGGTTACGACCAGGACTGGACTCATGTAATCTGAATTTAAAAAGCGAAAAATCCGCAATAATTTATAATATCCAATAGTACTGATTTTAGGGCCGCGCACAAAAGAATGAAATTACTTAACTTTGCACCTTAAATTCTGACGTTATGAAACCAAAATATCAGGAAGAAGAATTGGTGGATGTCTTAGAGGCCGTTGAAACGACAGACCTGATGGACCTAGTGGTGTTTAACGATGATGTCAATACCTTTGACCATGTATCCCGTACACTCATAAAAGTCTGCAAGCATACACCGGAGCAAGCCGAGCAATGCACCATGATCATCCACTATAAAGGAAAGTGCCAGGTAAAGAATGGAACATTTGACTTTCTGCGCCCGATGCGCGAGGCCATCTGTGAGGCTGGTATAGATGCGCGTATTTTATAAATACTTTTCTCAGACTTCTTGTGGATTATCCCTCTAAACTCATTGAAGATGCCGTTAACCAGGTGGCAAAGCTGCCGGGTATCGGAAAAAAGACAGCCTTACGGTTGGTTCTGCATCTAATAAAAAGCAAAGAGGAGAACACTGCCTCTCTCACCGAGGCATTGAATAAACTTAGATTAAATATCAATTTTTGCCATTCATGCCACAACATTTCCGATAGCAACACATGCGTTATCTGCGCCAGCAATAATCGTGATCGTAGAATTTTATGTGTTGTCGAAGATGTGAAAGATGTGATGGCCATCGAAAATACTTCACAGTATAATGGGATATATCATGTTATAGGAGGTGTGATCTCTCCGATGAATGGCATAGGTCCAACTGACCTAAAAATTGAATCCTTGGTGAATCGGTTGAACGATGACCATTCTGAAATTAAAGAAGTCATACTCGCACTCAGTCCTACCATGGAAGGTGATACCACTGCCTTTTATATTAATAAACGCATTAAAGACTTGACTGGAAAAATTACTGTCATTGCGCGCGGGATTCCGGTCGGCGGTGATTTAGAGTATGCCGATGAGATAACCTTGGGAAGGAGTATCCTTGGGAGGACGCTTTTCAATTAGTGCTTAACCACCGTGTTCGGACGGCGTTCCATAAAATTTCAATTAAACTATCTTGATCATCCTTCCACATTCCAATTTTAATTATTTTCTTTGGCCCGTTTTACTACAACCATGAACAAACTTTCAAATCGAATCGAAGCTATTGAAGAATCTGCAACACTTGCTATGGCTGCAAAAGCCCGTGAGTTCAGAAGCAGAGGCATTGATGTTATTGGCTTAAGTTTAGGAGAGCCAGATTTTAAGACGCCCCAGCATATTTGTGAAGCAGCAAAAAAAGCCATCGACGATGGGAAGTATTTCGCTTATCCTCCGGTCGCTGGTTATCAGGATTTAAGGGAAGCACTTGCTGCAAAATACCAAAAGGATAATAACGTTCCCTACAAAGCAGAGAACATTGTCGTATCCAATGGAGCCAAGCAATCCATTGCCAATGCCATGTTAGCGTTGATCAATGCGGGTGACGAGGTGGTTGTATTTTCTCCTTATTGGGTAAGTTATGATGCCTTAGTAAGATTGGCAGAAGGTACTCCCGTTATGATAAAAGGCGGAATTGAAAGCGATTTTAAAGTTACTGCAGCACAGCTTGAAAAAGCTATTACTAAAAAGACAAAAGCAATCATTTTTTCATCTCCGTGCAATCCTACCGGTTCGGTTTTTTCGAAGAAAGAACTTCAAGACATTGCAACCGTGGTACTCCAGCACCCGAATCTGTTGGTTATTGCCGACGAGATTTATGAGCATATCAATTTCACGGGTGAACAGGTAAGCATTGCTTCATTCCCCGGCATGTTTGATCGCACCATCACCGTAAATGGTTTTGCCAAAGGTTTTGCAATGACCGGCTGGCGGGTAGGGTACATCGCGGCACCAAAATGGATTGCCGATGGTTGCAATAAAGTGCAAGGACAAGTAACTTCTGCCAATTGTTCCATTGCCCAACGTGCCGCGCTTGCTGCTATCACCGGAGATATTGAACCTACCAATAAGATGGTAGCAGAATATCGAAACCGCAGGGAAATTGTTTACAAGTTGCTGAAAGAAATACCTGGAGTCAAAGCGAATTATCCCGAAGGGGCATTCTATTTTTTCCCGGATGTGAGCAGTTATTTCGGAAAATCAGATGGAACGACAACGATTAAGAATGCAGACGACTTCTGTTTATTAATGCTTGAGAAGGCGCATGTTTCCCTGGTACCAGGCGGAGCTTTCGGAGACGAAAATTGTGTGAGGCTTTCCTACGCAGCGTCAGAAAAAGATTTAAAGGAAGCCCTGAGAAGCATGAAGGAGACGTTGGCAGCTCTTAAATAAGGTGGCCAGTTTTTTAGATCACTTCTTTTAAGAGGTACGAAATACGAGGGGCCGAGGTACGGGCCCGTACTTTGTATTTCGTACCTCGTACTTACACTTGGTTAATTATTTTCAAACTGTTTATCCAGCGGCGCAATCTTCTCCAGATCTTCCAGGATCTTGTGATCAATTGGCGTTTCCTTTAAGACGTTGTAACCTTCCCAGAACTCTTTGTTGTAAGGATAATCCTGGAACTGCAGGCCGTAATTTTTCATTTTATCCGTAGAGGCAATACGGTCTTTAGGCTCAGGTTCGACCTCATTGATCAACAAATGCTGTTCAAGCTCTGTCTCAAATTTAACAGTTGCAGAATCTTCCTGATACCATTTTTCTTTCGTCGTAATGTTAATGTAGTTTAAAAACATCTTGCCTTCGAACTCTTTAAAATCAATAGTCTTACGGTAGGTTATATACTTACTGACCAAATCCTTTTTCCTTTCCAGGTTCTCTCCACCAATTTCAAATTCAAGGTGATTAATAGCATAGCCATCTTTAGCGATAAAGATTTTTAAGGAGAAGTCTTTGTCATGCGACACCACAAACATTTCGTGGCCATTATAATAAGAGTCGGGCTCACGTTTTAAATCAGAGAAGAAATTTTCATCCTCATCTATTTGTCTATACCGGATATTGTTATGCAGCAACAAGTCCTCTAACAAATTGCGCTGTCTGAAAAATATAGCAAACTTGCTATCATACCCTAAACTTTTACGCACTTCAACTAATTTCACGCGCTCTCTCAGCTTGGATTTATTGCGCGGCGCTTGATAGTGTTCGTCGTAAATTTTGACCGCTGCTTCGAGCAAGGAAATCGTTGTACCGCCGACTTTTTTTACATCGCGATAGAATCCCTCCAGCGCAAAAGGTTTCATGGGAAAATTCTGATCGATTCGAGCTAGCGCAATTTTTAGAATTTCCCCGCCGGCAAGAGAATCGCGTACAACTACTTCCTGTAGGACCGTAGTTGACTTATCCATTTTAATAGCAGCGGGGATATTCTCCAGTAAAGACCATATTGGAGCTTCAAAATTTTCATAGCCCAACATACTGATCACCAGAATTTCATTTCGAAACTCCGCTGGAAAATGGAAATCAAACTCCCCCTGGAGGTTGGTTACCGTTCCAATCGATTTCCCTTTGATGCCTATCGAGGCAAACGGCAGCGGTTCGGAAGTTACCTTATCTTGAACGCGGGTAGAAAAGGTAATTTTTTGAGCCTTCGCGAAAAGTACCGTAAATGAAAAAAATAGAAAGATTATTATTCTCATAGCAGTAAGATAAGTCAAGTTGGTTATTTGACGGGATTATTCAACCTCCATGTAGGATAATGCCTTAAAACGCAGATTAACGTCTATAAACCTTTTCTGAGCGGTTTTGCTTTTCATTGCGTAACTTTAATGTTCAATTTAACTGCTTGAAATTTTTTGAAGACATACCTGGAATTTGGAAGAGGGCCTATTTGTGGCTTTGCTTTTGGTATGCTCTTAACTATGGAATGGGAACGTTTATAGAGTGGGAACTAAACAACCCCAATAGCTATATCTTTTGGAATGCGCTCTATCTTTTCGAAGCGCTTTGTATTTTAATTATCGGCATTTTCTTTTATTCAAACTGGCTTTTTAAATTCAGTGTATATGTACAGGTAACGGGTCATTTGGCAGGTGCCATGACGCACTTCCTTGTGATGGGATCCCTTTCCTATTACTTGGAAAGTTATGTTGAGGGTTACGTTGGATTGGATTTCTGGAAAGATCATCTTGTTCTTTTATTACGGATGGAGGGCTTGCATTTTCACGATCAGTATATTATTACGGTAGGGGTATATTATGTTATTCGATATTTTCAAGGAATTCAAACTCAAGAGCTGGAAAAAAGTGAGCTCACCCTTAAGAACCGCGAAATGCAAATCTCGCTTCTTAAGTCCCAAATCAATCCCCACTTTTTATTCAACACGCTAAACTCGATAAATACGCTCATCGGCTCAAGTAAAGAGCAGGCCAGGAAAGTTATTACGCAGCTTTCTGATATATTTAGGTATGCTTTGGACTCTCATGGAGACCAAATGGTGAAACTTATACATGAACTTGATTTTATAGATAATTATATTCGTATTCAACAAGTACGGTTTGGCGATAGGATGAAATTTGTAAAACAGGTTGATTTTTCATGCCTTAGTGTAAAGATACCCCCTATGATTCTTCAGCCTTTGGTTGAAAATTCGGTTAAATACGGTATTGCCCCCAAAGACGATGGAGGTACGATCATTCTTACGGTGAAGCGTTTTAATAATATGATTTATTTTGAGGTTAAAGACGATGGCTTGGGGTCGAATGCTCAAAAGGTAATGGATGGAACTCTTAGCGGGGGTGTTGGGCTGACTAACACGGATAAAAGATTAAAGAGTATTTTTGGGCCTGGATCAGGACTGCGTATCCTTTCTAACGAATGGGGCTATACGGTAAGTTTCTTTATACCATTTGAAGATGAAAATCAAGAAGCAAATTCAATAAAAGAATTAAATAAAGCTGTATGAATATAACCTGCGTTATTGTAGACGATGAAAAATTAGCCCGCGATTTACTCCAAGAGTACCTGCAACAGATGCCTGAAATGCAAATATTAGGTGAGTGCTCGAAAGGAAAAGATGCCGTTGAGACGATCGACAAGTTAAAACCCGACCTGGTATTTCTTGATGTTCAAATGCCCGGCATGTCAGGCTTTGACGTCTTGGAAGAAATCACTCACGATCCCTATGTGATATTCTGTACAGCCTACGATCAATACGCCATTAAAGCATTTGAAAAAAATGCCGTGGACTATATTTTGAAACCACTTGATCAGGAACGATTTAAATTGGGCGTTGAACGTGCCATTAATCGTATGAAAGTGGAGCAGAACAATGTGGGCGAATTGCTTCGGAACATGAAAACCGAAAATAAGACATCATATGATTCCCATATTTTTGTTCAAAAATCGGAAAAGCTGCTTAACCTCCCCGTTGATGAAATCGTTTATCTTGAGGCATCGGGAGACTATACCATTCTTTCAACTAAGAACGATCAGTTTGTAAGTTCCTCGGGGATTGGAAAGCTTGAAGAAATATTAAATCCGGAAACGTTTATACGCGTTCATCGCAGTACCATCATTAATATTAATAATCTCAAAGAAATTGAAAAACATTTCAATGGCGGTATGGTTGTTAAAATGCTAAATGGAAAAAGCTTTCCTGTGAGCCGGACATATGCTAAGTTAATTCGTAAGAAAGTCGTATAAAGGATATTAATGTCGTAGGAAAAAATGCCACTAACAGTGGCATTTTTCATTTATAGGATTGGAATTTTTTCGACGTCTGAGTATCGGATTTCGACATCCTTGCCGTGTAGCTCTAAAATCTCCTTTAATTTTTTTTCCATCTCCTGTTGGGACTGTCTCACAAAATTACTTTGCTCACCATACCGCCGGGCATCGCGCGTAAAGGCATTCATCGCTCTTGCGCGGTCCTCAGGCTGCACCCAATTCCAAACTCCATTCTCATCTGAAAAAGAAACATCCCCTAAAAATTCCATCGAAAGTAATTCTGGCTTTGGCAAAGTGACGACGGCTTTGTTGCCATCGATTTGAATGGAGAATTTTTTCCTCAGGTCGAAGCCTGCTTTGGCTTCAAACGTTCCCTCAATATTGATCTTTTTTGTACTTCCCAGCCACGTATTTGTCCAATCATACCGATGCTGGAATTTTTGTGATAACGTGGCAAGCTCAAGAATAGGTGTTTGCTGTTGAAGAACCACTGTATTGTGAACGGTTACTTCTGGAGTAACGTGGAAAACCTTTGCAATATCACGGCCGATTTGTTTTGCACCCTCATAGCTTTGTTGAGCCAATCGCGAGGGAATCATAACCAGGATAATGTATGCTGTACTGCTCAACACAATCAGCAGAATAATAAAAAGAACCAGCCTTCTGTTGCTATTCATGCCTGTGAGTTCTTGTTTCTAAATCTATTTCTTAGGCAAAGCAAATCGCATTCTCACTTTCACCTTATCCCGTATGGGTTCCGCGTCCTTTTTTGAAGGCGACCATTTCGGCCCGTTCTTAATAAGACGAATAACTTCCTCGTCACAGCCAAATCCTATGCCTCGGATAACTCTAAAGTCGGACAGTTGCCCGGTGGTCTCGATTGTAAATTGCACGGTGACCTTACCTTCAACCTCATTTTTTATGGCTTGTTCAGGGTAACGAATATTTTGTTCCAGGTACTGCTTAAAAACTTTGCGACCTCCCGCCGGTGTGGCTAATTCCATGACAGGAGAATCGAATGGAAGAGCACCGCGAATGTTTTCGCTTCCATAACCCACAACAACTACCTCGCTTAGCTCCGATATGTCGGCCTCCAATTGAACATTAAGTTCGTCGGATTTAATTGAATCTTCCTTGCTCGAAAATCCAATAAATGAAAACACAAGATTTGCACCAGGGTCACTTACCGATACCTGGTAGTTGCCCTGCGTGTCTGTAACCGTACCCTCATTGGTTCCTTTAACAATGACGTTCACCCCTGGCAACGCTGTACCGTCCTCGGAGAATGTAACTTTACCCCGGACCACTCTGCGATTAATTTTATCGCTAAGAGCCTTTGATTTTTCGGCTGCCCCAGCAGCGGATTGACGTCTTGCCGATTCAGTTACAAAACCATCGGTATCTTTTTTGTTTTCTTCGCGAGGTGCGCTGGCCTGAGCTGGAGGTTCTTTTGCCTCAAGCTTTGCATTTTTTTCTCCGGGCACGCCACCAACCGGATTTTCAGCGTCTTTGGAGTCAGCACGTTGCGCTGCTTCCTCCTTTAGATCTTCCTCCTGTTGGGAATCATCTTCCGCAAGATCGGCAATTAGCGGCTGTTCCTGGCTTCTTGTTGTTGGTGCCTCGCTTTCTGCTGATTTTCCTTTTTCTTTTTTCACGTCCGTTGTCTCCGGAGATTTCATACTAAGAAGACGCTCATTTCGCGCATCAGCAGAATCAGCGCCTTTCGTACTTGAATCAGCAATTGCGGGAGCAGGGGGCAATTCATTTTGCTTATTTAAAGCGAGCTTTGAATTGTCTTTGACGGAAAGCCTGATGACAACATAGGTTGACAGGGCGATGATGATTAACCCTGCGGCTACGCGCGAACCCCACACCCATAAAGGATTTTTTTGCTGACCAATTCGCTTGTTAAGCGCGGCTTTAAGATCTGCAAGATCCTGCTGCAAGTCATGGCTTTGTAAAGACTGCGCTCCCTCCAGCGCATCGGCTAAAAAAGGATCACTCAATGCCTTTTTTTCGAGGGCATTCATTTGTGAAGGGGTCAGCTCGCCTTTTAAATATTTTTCGATATCGTCTTTATAGTCAGGCATTGCGCTCCATACATAATTTTAGATTGCGTTTACCATTTTGGATATAACTTTTAACTTTATTATCATCAAATCCCGTGATTTGAACGATTTCTTTATAGCACTTTTGTTTCATGTAAAACAACGTAACACAGTCCTTCTGTTCCGCAATCAAGTATTCCATGCATTTCTCCAATTTAGTAAGGTTATTCTCCATTTCTGGCTCTTCCTGAAGATTCAAAATCAGCTCATTTTCCATAAAATGGGCTGAAACATCTTCATGATTCCTTCCTTTTCGCGCTCTTAGAAACATCAGGCAGTGATTTCGTGAGGTCACATATAGCCAACTTTTAAAATGCGTTACGTCGTGTTCCTTCAAGCTTTCTATTAACTTCTCAAAAATCTGCATTACGGCATCCCGGCTTTCCTCGCGGTCTTTTAGGTATTTTAGACACACACCAAATACCAAGGTCATGTAGCGGTTGTAAAGCGCCCCAACAAGGGCAAGGTCACCCGTTTTCTTGTACTGCTGCACAAGCTCGGCGTCCGATAGCAAGCTATAATCCTTTGAAGAAAGCATTTTTGAAAAATAGCAAAAAATATCTGGGATAACGGTGTGGAATCAACACACTCCTTACATCTCATAAGCAAATCAAATCATTAAAACGTATGAAAAAGTCAATTTGGATTCTTGCTGCGCTGATCCTGTTTACACTGGGCTTCACTACCCCACAGGGAAAAACAATTACGGGTAAGGTAACATCTCAGGAGGATGGAATCGGCATGCCTGGGGTAAATGTCCTTGTTAAAGGAACAAAAAACGGCACGGTTACGAATACTGAAGGTAACTATAACATCACACTCTCTGCACATGGAGGCACGTTGGTTTTTTCCTTTGTTGGGTACGTAACTAAGGAAGTCAAGATAGGATCCCAAAACGTTATCAATGTGAACCTCGAAGCTGATCTGAGGGCACTTGATGAGGTGGTGACGGGGCGTTACACACCCGGCAGGAGATACAAAAAAGATAAAGCGGGAGCACTGGAAGAATCCAAACCAATCTATGGAATGTCTTACGAGCCGGAGCAAGACTATCAGCAACCTCAATGGAACACAGAAGAATACGATGCTATTGAAGAAAATATCTTTCGTGAAGCATTAAAAAACCCTTTGTCCACCTTTTCCATTGATGTTGATGCTGCTTCGTACAGCAACGTAAGGAGATTCATAAACAATGGTCAGCGACCTCCTAAAGATGCCGTGAGGATTGAGGAACTCATCAATTACTTCGATTACAATTACGCCCAACCCAAGGGTGACGATCCGTTTGCCATCCACACCGAAATATCATCGGCACCTTGGAATACAAAGCATAAACTGGTTCATATAGCATTGCAAGGTAAAACCATACCGACTGAAAAGTTACCACCCTCAAACCTGGTTTTTTTAATTGACGTGTCCGGTTCAATGGAAGATCCCAATAAACTACCCTTACTTAAGACTTCATTTAAAATGTTGGTGGAACAACTTCGTCCCCAGGATCACATTGCTATCGTTGTATATGCCGGGGCAGCCGGGCTTGTGTTAGAGCCCACTGCCGGAAATGAAAAAAGAAAAATATTAGACGCCTTGGATCAGTTGCAAGCCGGTGGTTCTACAGCAGGCGGCGCAGGCCTCACGCTTGCCTATGCCGTCGCCAAAAAACATTTGAAGCCCAACGGCAATAATCGCATCATCCTGGCTACCGACGGTGACTTCAACATAGGTGAGTCAAGCAACGCATCGATGGAAAGATTGATTGAAGACAAAAGGAAAGACGGAATATTCTTAACAGTGTTGGGATATGGAATGGGCAATTACAAGGATTCTAAAATGGAAATCCTTGCCGACAAGGGCAATGGTAATTATGCTTACATTGATAACCTTACTGAGGCGAGAAAAGTCTTAGTGAACGAATTTGGAGGCACGTTATTTACTATTGCGAAAGATGTGAAGTTGCAAATTGAGTTTAATCCAGCAAAAGTGAAGGCATACAGGTTGATCGGGTATGAAAACCGGATGCTGAAAAGTGAAGATTTTAACAATGACAAAAAAGACGCCGGAGAGTTAGGATCCGGACACACAGTCACCGCGTTGTATGAGATTATCCCTTCGGGTGCAGAAAGCGAATTTTTCAAAATTGACGATCTGAAATATCAAAAGAACCTTTCACAAGCCAGCGTCTCCAACTCAAGAGAGTTGTTGACCGTCAAATTCAGGTATAAAAACCCCAGTGAAGAGATCAGCAGGCTCCTGGTTCACGCAGTAAACGAATCTAATAGTATGCTTTCAAAAACTTCTGAAAATTTCAGGTGGTCAGCTTCCGTGGCTGCATTTGGAATGTTGTTGAGAGATTCAGAACACGTAAAAAATTTCACGTATGACGAGGTGATCCAACTGGCTCAAGGCGCGAAAGGTGAAGACAAAGAAGGTTACAGAATAGAGTTTATCAACATGGTAAAATCATTCGGCTCTGTGGCCAGCCGTTAATTTTTTGATTCTTAAGGAAGCCTCTCCAAAAAGTTGGAAGGCTTCCTTTCAGGTTCTTGTTTTACTAACCGGCAAAGTTGTACTTTGGACTTTATTCGAAGTTCATGATCAAAATCAGCGCCGTGATGATTACTTATAACGAGGAGAAATGTATCCTCCGCTGCATCCATTCGGTGAAGGACGTGGCTGATGAAATCATTGTTGTGGATTCCTTTTCAAAAGATAATACAAAGGCGATTTGTGAGAAAGAACGAGTAAAATTTGTCGAGCATGTTTTCGAAGGACATATCGAACAAAAAAATTTTGCACTAAGCCTGGCTGAGAATGACTATGTGTTGTCCCTCGATGCCGATGAGTATTTGTCAGAACAATTGATCGACTCCATAAAGCAAATTAAAGCCAACGGAATTCAGCAGGCCTACAGCATGAACAGGGTGACCGGGATTGGGGGAAGATGGATTTACTCAACCGATTGGTACCCTGATCGAAAATTGAGATTATGGAATAAGACAATGGGTAAATGGGGAGGATACAATCCGCACGACGTCGTTATATTAAACAAAGGAGTCTCCGTTTCCCTTTTGAAGGGAAATTTGATGCATGAAGGATATGAAAATTACAACGATCTAATGACTAAAGCGAACCAGTATGCCAGGATATTCGCCACGGCAAATCAGCATAAAAAGTCAAGCTCAGTTTTTAAAGTGCTTTACAAATGCATCTTTACTTTTATCAGGAATTATTTTATAAAACTCGGTTTTACAAGCGGCTTTGATGGGTTGGTAATTTCCTTTACGAATAGCTACTACACCTTTTTTAAATACGCCATGTTAAGGGAGCTGAACAAATCAAAAAAAGGGTCCAACAAATCCCGAAAAAATTCGTTTGTTAATAATCCTATAAGATAAAAACTACCCTTTTAAAAAGGAATGAATCCCCTTATAAAAGTTGGCTAAACTTTTGTTTATTCGGCAGGTTAGAGTGAAATATAATTCCTAGTATCGATCTGGATTTTTGAATCCATCAAAGTAATATTTATTTTTAGCACCCATGGAACTCGAAGAGGCACCAAAGCAACATTATTCCGACGGCGAAAAAGAGAACATCTTTAACAACGAGTTTATGCCTCATATCAACTCAATGTATAATTTTGGCTATCGCCTGACGCTGGACCAGGACGATACTAAAGACCTGGTACAGGATACCTATTTAAAAGCATATCGTTTCATTGATTCTTTTCAGCAAGGAACTAATGCGAAGGCATGGCTGTTCCGAATTCTGAAAAACAGCTTTATTAATGATTACCGGAAGAAGAGCAAAGAGCCTTCTAAGGTGGATTACCAGGAGGTAGAAAGCTATTATAACTCAGAAGAGGTTGACAGGCAAATAACTCCCGATCTGCGTGTGGAGGCGCTGAAAGATATGATCGGTGATGAGATTTCAAACGCCCTTAACTCTTTGGATGTGGATTTCAGGACTGTAATTATATTGTGCGACTTAGAAGGATTTAAATACGATGAAATGGCAAAAATACTGGACATTCCGATTGGAACAGTAAGAAGTCGATTGCATCGGGCGCGCAACCTGCTGAAAGAAAAATTGAGTGAATACGCTAAACAAATGGGTTATAAAACTGCCTGAGCCTATGAGTGACCTTGACCAGAACCAAAAAAAGCAAGAATGCGCTAACCAGCGCGAATGCATGGAAATGCTTCAATTGATAGTTGATGGTGAAGCATCTCAAGAACAAAAGGAACACTTTTTATTGCATCACCTGGAGGAATGCATGCCTTGCTACAAAAATTATCACCTGGAGGTAGCAATCCGTCAACTCTTAAAAAATAAATGCACAGGTCAGGCCCCGCAAGACCTCGTTGACAGCATTAAAGCCAAAGTGATCCAAAACCTGGCTAGTTAAATGGCCGGTAAAGCAATTATTTTTTCTGCTCCCTCTGGTTCTGGAAAAACAACTATTGTTAGACACCTTATCAAAACAAATTCTGATTTAGGCTTTTCAATCTCAGCATCCACCCGCGACAAACGGGGGCGCAAAGAAGCGCACGGAAAGGATTATTATTTTCTTTCGCCTAAGGAATTTAAAAAAAGAATTGATAACAATGACTTCATCGAATGGGAAGAGGTGTATGAAGGAAATTTTTATGGCACCTTAAAATCCGAAATTGAGCGCGTCTGGGATCTCGGCAAAAATGTAATTTTTGATGTCGATGTAAAAGGAGGATTAAACCTTAAAAAATATTTTGGTGAAAAGGCCTTATCTATCTTTGTTAAAGTTCCTTCGCTGGAAATTTTAAAAGAAAGGCTTAGCGATCGCGGAACTGAATCAGCCGAAAGTCTCTCCAGGCGACTATTTAAAGCTAATTTCGAAATGACTTTTCAGGATCAGTTTGATGTGGTGCTGGTAAATGAAAATCTTAGTAATTCCTTGACAGAAGCACAACGACTTTACGACGAGTTTAAAAATAAGCCTTGAGCTTTTTGGTATCTTCAAAGCAATGAGTTCTCAAAAAATCGGACTTTTTTTTGGTTCATTTAACCCCATCCATATGGGGCATATGATTATTGCAAACCTCATGGCTGAGACCACCGATTTGAAAAAAGTTTGGTTTATTGTCTCTCCGCAAAATCCGTTTAAGCCTAGCAAAGGACTTCTCCACGAATTTGACCGTTACGATCTTGTTCGGGCAGCTATTCACGATAATTATAAACTGGAGGTTTCCGATGTGGAATTCCACCTCCCCAAGCCCAGCTACACCATTCACACCTTAGTACACCTGCGAGAAAAGCATCCGGAAAAAGAATTTAAAATTATCATCGGGGAAGACAACCTGCTAAACTTCACCAAGTGGAAAAATTACCAGCAGATCTTAAAGGACTACGGATTATACGTTTATCCCAGACCCAATACGCAACTTTCTGAACTCAGAACGCATCCTAACGTTACATTCGTTGAAGCTCCTATGCTCGATATTTCGGCAACCTTTATTCGCGCCTGCATCCAAAAACAGCAATCGGTGCGTTATCTGGTTCCAGATGCTGTTGAGGAGAAAATCAGGGCAAAGGGCTTCTATCTCGATTAAGAAATTTCAAAACCGAAAGTAAGATTCATGCGCCTTAGATCGTTGCCCTTAGAAATTCTTACCTACGTTCGAAATTATTTTTTTTTGGTTTTGTTAATCCTGGCAACCAATTCGTTCATTCACGCAAAAGGTGTGCGCGGCTTTGTGAAGGATGAAAACGGCGAACCCTTGGCATTCACCACTATTTTTGTTAAGCAGACCGGCAGCGGCACCACTACCAATGTAAATGGGAATTATGAAATTATATTACCCCCAGGTCGGTATGATTTGGTTTACCAATATTTAGGGTATGAAACTGTTGAGAAGTCATTGGAAATAACCACCGGTTATATTGAGGTCAATATAACAATGAAATCACAGACCACTGTTTTACAAACAGTAACAGTAAAAGCAGGTGAGGAAGACCCTGCCTATACTATTATGAGAAAAGCGATTGCCAAAGCAAAGTATCACTTGCAGCAACTTGACACTTACTCAGCGCGTGTGTACATCAAAGGTTCTGGCCAATTAAAAGATTATCCGTGGTTAGCGAAGCGCGCATTAGAAAAAGAAGGAATAAAGAAGGATAGAGTATTTGTCTCTGAATCGATAAGTGAAATTATATATACCCGTCCCGGAAAATTTGATGAAAAGGTTATATCCATCCGCAGCGATGGAAAGGATAATAATACATCACCCAATCCATACATCTTCGGAAGTTTTTATGAACCAGAAGTTGCTGAAACAATTTCTCCACTCTCGCCCAAAGCATTCTCGTATTACCGCTTCGAATATATGGGAACTTTCAAAGATCGCAATTACGAAGTAAGCCGGATTAAAGTAATACCGCGTTCAAAAGGTGACGATGTGGTGGATGGCGTGATCTATATTGTTGAAAACTGGTGGAGTATCCACAGCATGGACATTCATACATCTAAATTAGGAATTGATATTAACATTAAGGCAGTCTATGCGCCGATCGAAGACAAAGCATGGATGCCTGTATCGCACCGTTTTAAAGTTGATGGAAAGGTTTTTGGATTTGAATTTGAATACAACTACCTGGCGACTGTGAGTGGATATAAAATTCAACTCAATCCGGAATTGTATGTAGACAGTGAAAAGATGGAAGTGGTGGATGAGAAGATAGAACAAGAGCAAGCTAAGGAAATTGAAGAAAAGTTTAAGCCTAAATCAAAGAAGGCCCAGGAAAAACAAGATCAAACCAAACAATTAAAAGACCGCTTGGCCGATGGCAAAGAGATTACACGCAAAGAGCTTAATACGATTATCAAGGATTATGAGAAAGCAGAGACCAAGCAACTGAAAGAGCCGGAAATAATTTCAAATACCACTTTTAAAATCGATAGTGGCGCCTACAAAAAAGATTCAGCATACTGGGCCGAAGTTCGGCCTATTCCACTGACGCAACAAGAAATTAAAGGGTATCAAAAATCGGATAGCCTGGCCGTAATAGCCCGCAAAAAAGAAGCAGGCGATACCCTTAAAGATTCCAAGCATAAAGGCTTTCAGCCATGGGATTTAATCATTGGCGACAACTATAAAATTTCAAAACACTCAAATTTCAAGATATACTTTCCTATTCCGGGATTTAATACGGTTGATGGCTGGAATTTTAATTACAAAATTTCCTTTGGAACAATCTTTCAGGACACTAGCAAAACGCGTTTTACCATTACACCGGTATTCCGGTATGCATTTTCCAGGAGAGCAGCTTCTGGCCATTTGAACTTTTCATTGCGAAATAAAAAATACCGGTTCGAGGTGCAAGGTGGAAGGTTTATAAAACAATATAATCCCGACGAGCCGATATTGCCGATTCTTAACAGTTTGACCACGCTCTTTTTAGAAAAAAATCTGATGAAGATTTATGAGCGGGATTTCATTGATGTGAACTATCGCAGAAAGCTTAACACGTATCTAACAGTAAACACGAACTGGTCGTGGATGAAAAGGCGCGAGCTTTTTAATGCGAGTGACTATAAGTTAATCAATCGCGATGGAATTGAGGACTATACTGTCAACAGACCGGATAACGAAGAGCTAGACGATACAGGATTCCCCGAGCATACCGCTTTTATTGGATCGATTGGAATTACGGCGAGACCCTGGATTAAATACAACATCCGAAATGATTTTCGCATGGAAGTACCCCATTCTTCCCCTATCATTATGTTTGAGTACAGGAAAGGATTTGATAATATTTTAAACACCGGCGTAAGCTTTGATCAGATTGAGCTTGGGATTAAACATGGATTCAAAATCGGGATCAGAGGGAATGTGGACTTTGCTCTTCGCGGAGGTATGTTTTTAAATTCTGACAAAATGTATTTTATGGATTACAAACATTTTCTTGGAAACCAAACCCCGTTTATAACGAATGACCCGGTAGGCAGCTTCCGATTGCTTGACTATTATAAATACAGCACCTCGGATAAATATTTCGCTGGCAATTTCCACTATCAGTTTCGAAAGCTTCTTATTACCAATATTCCACTGGTTAGATTGGCGGGAATACGCGAAAATATTTTTGTGAACTATCTCGCCTCACCAACGTCAAAAAA
>CAZAHL010000092.1:0-21796 GCA_964484845.1 uncultured Chryseolinea sp.
GCGTATTGGGCTTGAAACACCGATTGACTTCGGAGTGCGATTTAGTGGAAAGCTGGATAAAAATTGGAGAATCGGGGCGATGGATATGCAAACCAGCAAAGTAGAAAAAACATCTCTACCTCGTCAAAACTTTGCGGTATTAGCGCTGCAGCGCAGAGTGTTCGCTCGGTCTAATATCGGTGTCATTTTCATTAACAAAGAATCACTAAATTATAAGGCAAGCGAGGATCCTAAGGTGCCAGTTTATTCCAAGTTCAACAGAAATTTAGGCTTAGAGTACAATCTGGCATCTTCCAATAATTTATGGACTGGAAAAGCTCTGTTTTTGAAATCATTTAGTCCAGGTAAAAATAGTAAGGATATAACTCATGCAGCAAACTTGCAGTATTCGGATAGAAGACTTTTGATCAGTTGGCAGCATGAATATGTTGGGGAAAATTATAGTGCTGAGGTTGGATACGTGCCGCGCATAAAATTTTTTAAAATATACCCGCAGCTCGGGTATATTAAAATCAATCCACAGCTTGGATATTTATTTTTTCCAAAAGGAAAGACTGTTCTAAGTCATGGTCCTAAGGTTAGCTCAACTTATTTTTTTAATGACTCCTTTAATCAGACGGACAATGAAAGTTTTTTATCGTATTCCATAACCTTTAGGCAGCAAAGCATTTTCACTGGCTGGGTGGCGCACAACTTCGTAAAAGTACTTCAGCCTTTTGATCCAACAAACGCAGGGTTTGATTCATTAGCTGTGGGGACAGAACACAGATGGAACGCTTTTGGTGCAGATTTCTTTTCTAAACCACAAAGTCTATTTACGTATTCTTTTTCTTCGCGGTATGGAGGATATTATTCTGATGGAACACGGCTTAATCTAAGCGGTGAACTCGGTTACAGAATCCAGCCCTTTGTAAGCTTCGCCTTGGGCTTTAACTACAACGAAATTCGCTTGCCCGACCCTTGGAATAAAAAAACTTTCTGGCTAATTGGGCCCCGCCTTGATATAACGATGACCAATAAATTATTTTTTACAGCCTTTGCTCAATACAATGAGCAGCAAAAAAATGTGAATCTCAATACACGACTTCAATGGCGGTATAAACCGGCGTCTGATCTATTCATTGTGTATACCGATAATTATCTTCCTGAAAATTTTGCGGTGAGAAATAGGGCACTCGTTGTGAAGTTTACCTATTGGTGGAATATTTAATCAGACGATAATCTGTTCAGAGAATTTGAGAACTACAGTTGGGGTTGCTCTTGTCCCACGAAATCGCCGCGAAGTAACCTATACCTCTTTCTCGCTTCCGCCGAGTAAACACTCCCCGGATATTTATTTAGAAACTCACGATATATTTCCATCGCCTTTTCTTTTTGAACAAGCTGACGTTCGTAAATTTCTCCCTGAAGGAAGAATGCATCATCCGCGAGAATATCATCGCCGTAGTCTTGTATGATTTTTTGAAGTAGACCGATTGATTTCTCAAATTCACCTTGCTTCATTCTGATGTTTGCTTCCAGCCAATAAACATCATCCAGTATACTTTGATTCGAGATGGTTAACACGGAGTCGTTGGAGCCTTTCGGGTCTACCGAAACGTTTCCCAGAAAAACATCTTCTTTAGATAATTTTGTAACCTGGCCATCCTTTAACATTTGAATTTTCTTAAGGGCCTCCTCATTTTTATTTTGATAAAGTAACAACTCAATCGTTGCATATTGTTTCAGTGCTTCACCAACAGAATCGAACGCTATATTTTCTTTAATGCGCATGCTAAGATCCAAAGCATCATTTGCGATTTCTCTGGTTGTTGCTTGCTTCAAAATATCAAGATGTTCCTGGGCTAATCGGAAATCGCCTTTGTAGTAAGATAGCTTTGCGTTTTTTAATTTGGCTTCGTATCCGATGGGATTTTCCTTCTGTATTTTTTCAACCTGGGAATACAACAAAGTCGATTCCCACGATTCTCCCTTGAGCAAATAAATATCGCCGAGATCTAATTTTGCCCTGGACTTCAAGTGTAAAGATGTTCTGGGATTCAGAAGAAGCTTATTTATTATTTGTACGGCGGAGTCTTTCTGATCAAGATAATTCGCAAAAAGCAGAGCTTCACTGCGGGCCGCTTCTAGTGCATTTACATTATCAGGATATTGTTTAATAAAATTTTTGTAATCGTCAATGAGAAGGGTAACAGAATCTGTATTTATTGGAAACGAGTTTTTAACCCTTGCTTCGCGCGTTCGTATGAGTCCTAATCGCGCTAACAAATACGTTTGACCATTCGGAAATTCGCGTATAACGTATCTATATACTTTTAGGGCATTATCATAATCCTCATTATCCAGGGCAACGCGTGCGACTTCCATTGATTTTTCACCTTCTCTCTTGTACCGTTTGTCATACGCTCTGGCTTGTATGAATGAGGCATAAAAGTTTTTTTGTTGCATTGTCACCCAAATTAAAAGGTCCGAATAAACCTCGATATCAGGCTGATCCTGGATCTTATCATATAACAACTTTTCTAAACTTTCGAGTTCTTCAGGTTTAGTAAGCAAGGCTTGCATGACGTTTTTTACGTATTGAATATTAGCAGAGCTTTGCGTCACGTAGCTTAAATATTCCTGGACCATTTTATCCTGATTACCCTTGATGCGATGGAGCATTGCTAGCTCAAGGCAAAAAAGATAAGGGTTCCCTAAAGCTTGTCGGCTTTGGGTTAACGCTTGAACGCCGTAATCGATTAGTGAACGCGACATGAAAAAATCCGACATCATCTTAATTCGTTGCACGTTACTTTTATTTTCTGAAATTAAATCTTTGTAGTATCTGTCTGCCTTAGCCATGTCTCCGGCCCTGACGTAAACCAATCCTAAATCCAAACTGTACTGAATATTCAAATGATCGCGTTTTGAAAGTTTTTGTAAAAATTTTTGAGCTTCATCAAACGATGCAATGTCCAGGAGAAGACTGAAATAATTGTTATAAATATAAGGATGATTTACCTCATGTTTTGCAAGTTCCCTATAGAGTTCTAACGATTTCTTTTTATCGCCTTTAAGCAAATATTCATTAGCTAATTGTATTTCATCCTGGTTTTGTGCCTGAACAAATGTTCCAAAAAATATGACTATGAAAAGTATCCGCATTGTTGGGTTCTTATTATTCTTATATAATATATAGTATTATAGTTATTATTAACGGTGTTGAAATGTGTGTTACTTTTGAAATATTTTGTTGTACAATTTGTGTGGATATCTTTCTCTTGTTATTAAGTTATTGTTCAGGTGTTTGAAGAGATATGCACATAACATTGGCGTGTGGAAATAAGTTGTGTGGAGCGTTTGTGATGTGGAGGCGTGTGTGTAAGTAGCAACCTATGAACATTGAATTTTCTATTTTGGAGTTTGTCCTTAGTTTTAGTGAAATGTTGTGATGTTTGTAAAGTTATCCACACGATGCTAGTGTTTTATCAACAACGGTCCGAGCTCCCAATTGGCTTTTAAGTTGATGATTGAAACTCCTTTTTCGTTCTTGTAAAACTTTATTTCTTCTGGTTCTTGCATGGTGAAGAAATTTCCTGGATTCCATATTCCATCACCGCTCGCATCTACAATTAAACGTATTTGGTAATCCCCTGGTTTGAGATCTTCGAATGTTATTTTTCTGCTATTTCGTTGTTCAGATACGAGCTGATAGTCTTTTGTTAGAAGCTGGACAACATAGTGTTTTGCTTTTGTTTCAATTTGAATGATGATAACTCCTGTATTTTCAAGTTTTAGCGGAATTAATTCTTCTAGCGACCTTTTGGAACTGTCAAGGTCTATACCTATGAATGCGGACCGCCCTAAATAGAACGTATTCTCTGCGGATTTTTGCTTTAATATTTGTTTTGAATCTTTTTTTACTGCTACGGCGGTAACTCCATTTGATTTAGGCGTGTTTTCCTTTAATAGGAGATTCTTATCGAATTTTTTTTCAATGGTTAGTATGTTATACAGACTGTCCCAGGCAATGTCCTGCTCGGTGATTTTTATTGTATTAAGAGAGTCTAGCCGGTAGTAGATACTGTCGAAATTAAGGGAGATTAGGGGTTTGGAAAACTTGATGAATCCGCGGAGCATTCCTTTGGAGGCTATTATTTGAAAGTTATTTTTTGTAAGATCAAAGGGTTCCGGTTTGGTTTCGCGGCCTATGAATTTTGCATATAGCGTCGTATCGATTGAATTCTTTATGCTGTCAACCGCCTGAAATCGTATTGCGATACTGTCTTTTGTTGTGAAGGTATTGTATACTTTAATATTGGTTAGGTCTTCTCCAAAGCTGGAGATGGTAATATCACGTTCCTTAGTGGAGATCGTAAAATCGGTTAAACTTTTTGTGGTTTTAATATTAAAGTATGTGCTATACGGTCTTGAACTTGTCATTTTTAACGGTCTGCTGTCGAGACGTATTAATGGAATTAAAATTCCGTTTTTATTTTTTGCCAAGTCAATTGGTTCTTTAAGAAATCCGTATGACTCTGTTTTGCTGTCTACGATTAGATTCTTATTTTTATCCTCTACCGCATAAATAAAGTATTTTCCAGGTTTTAGATTCTCAAGTTTAAACTTCCCTTTAGGATCGGTTTTCGTTAGGTATACAGGTCTGTGTTTAAAAATGTTGAAAGTGTCGCTTTGATGTAGTGCGACCGTTGCGTCTTTACTTTCTTTTGATGTCAAGAGATCATAAATATCTCCTTCTATGAAGAGTGAATCTATATAGGTGCCCGTGCTGAATGCCAGTTTTAGGTTTGGCGATGGATTTTTTTCTGTTATGTCCTGCACGGCTTCCCTGAAATTTATTGAGTATGTGGTGCTGTCCTTTAGGTCATTTTCCAGGGTAATGATCACTTTTTCTTTCTTTGTTTTAACCTCCGGCATTTTCCCGATATCAGGAGTTATAATAAGTTGTTCTCTGGGATTATTTAGTATCACATCTTCTGAGAAGGTCAGTTCAATAGTTTTGCTTTTAAAATTTACCTGACCTTTTTTAGGATTTGAACTTACGAGGGTTGGGGGAATAGAGTCTTTTGGTCCACCAGTCGGTGTGGTTTGACGGGCGCAGGAAGCGAGAATAAAAAGCCCATATAAAACTAAGCGGATCGTTTGAATTGAATTCATTTTTTGGCAATGTAGATGTGGCTGGAATATTCTCGGGTTTTGTGCCCGTGCAGGTTACTTAGAAAGCCGTTGATGAAAGCTTTGAAGAATGCTGCAACGGTGTTCACGCGATTGGCTTTGTATTGCTCGCTAAGCAGACAAATATAAAATGCGTCTAGCCTCATCGGTATCGTGTTGAGCAGCTTCATTCCATTTTTTTCTAAAAGCATCTTCATGTTGTCTTTTGAAAAGTGCCATAGGTGTCTTGGGACATCAAAGCCAGCCCAGTGACTTTTATAGGTTTCCCCATCCCAACTGCCGTGATTGGGTACAGCTATAAATATGGTGCCATTAACAGTAAGAAGGTTCTTGAGTTTTTGAATTGTGCTATCAAGATCAGGAATGTGTTCTAAGACATGCCAGAGCGTAATGGCATCAAATTTTTTGTCGGTTGGTATATCTTGCAATGATTGATATATCTGCTTTCTAACATCATTAGATGCCTGGTCTCGAGCTACCGCAGAGGGCTCAACCCCGGTCGTATTCCATGTTTGTGCTATCGCTGCTTTTATGAATTCGCCGGTTCCACACCCGTAATCAAGAAGTGTTTTAATTGTTGGTGTTGAACTATTTTTTTCAACAATAGATAGTTTCCACCTTAAGGTAAAACTTCTTGCCAGTAAATAGATGCTATCCAACGTTGTTCTCGCTTTGCTTATATGGGAAGTATAAGCTTGGGAAAGGTAATACCTTCCTAACTCAGAATCATCGGGCCTGGGGGTTGTGATGACCAAGTTACACTTTTCGCATCGGCTTAACGGGAAGGTTTGATGTGAAACTGTGTGATCGAGACAGGTTAGGAAATAGGCTAAATTTTGGCTTCCGCAGATGGGGCATTCTTTTATTTCGGTCATTTGCCCATATAGATTGTTAGCACTGAAACATCGGCTGGTGAAACTCCACTGATTCGTGATGCCTGGCCTACAGTTTCGGGTTTCATTCTTTTTAATTTTTCACGGGCTTCAGATGACAATGCCTTTATGCGATCGTAATCGAAATCTGGAAATATCTTAAAGTGTTCGAGGCTTCCCATCTTTTCTACAAGAGTCTGTTCACGTTCGATATAGCTTTCGTATTTTATATTGATTTCTGCTTGTTGTTGAACCTCTAAAGAATAATTCTGCATTAGCTCATGAAGTTCGGGGCTTAGAATTTTTAATTCTTCGATTCCGATTTGTGGTCTTTTTAATAATTGGGAAACCGCAAGCTTCTCTTTGATTGATGTTGTGTGAAGATCTGCCAGCCCACTATTGATTACGTCTGGATCTAACTTCAGTTTTTTTAAAATACTTGTAACCGCCTGGATGTCAGATCTTTTCTTTTGAACCCTATCGAATCGCTCTTTGCTGGCTAGGCCTATATTATAACCATGTTCAGTTAGACGCAGATCGGCGTTATCTTGCCGTAACAGTATTCGATATTCAGCTCTCGATGTAAACATCCGATAGGGTTCTTGGGTGCCCTTATTAACGAGGTCGTCTATTAAGACGCCAATATATGCCTCCGATCTTTTAAGTACGAACGGTTCTTTAGAGTGTACCTTATTGTGAGCGTTGATCCCCGCCATAAGTCCTTGGCATGCGGCTTCCTCGTAGCCTGTCGTGCCATTAATTTGACCTGCAAAATACAGACTATCAATTAGTTGTGTCTCAAGGGTTGTCTTTAACTGGGTTGGCGGGAAGTAGTCATACTCAATTGCATATCCCGGCCGGAACATTTTCACATTTTCAAATCCCGGTATCTTGGTTAATGCCTTATACTGCACATCTTCGGGCAAAGAAGTTGAAAAGCCATTAACGTAGATCTCCACTGTATTCCAACCTTCGGGTTCAACGAAGATCTGATGCCGCTCCCGCTCTGCGAATCGGTTTATTTTATCTTCAATGGATGGACAGTAACGCGGACCTACTCCCTTTATTCTTCCTTGAAACATGGGAGATTTGGCGAACCCTTTTTGCAACTCTTTGTGAACGGTATCATTAGTATACGTTATCCAGCAACTTGCCTGGTTTTTGAGAGGCTCGGTATCGGTATATGAAAATTTACCTGGATTGGGATCGCCAGCTTGCTCTTCCATTTTAGAATAATCAAGACTTCGACCATCAACTCGGGGTGGAGTTCCTGTTTTCATCCTCCCAGATTCAAACCCCGCCTTAACCAACTGTTCAGTAATTCCAATGGCCGCCGTTTCCGCTGCTCTCCCACCGCCGAAACTCTTTTCTCCTATGTGTATTTTTCCATTTAAAAAGGTCCCATTTGTCAGAATAACAGACTTACCCTTTATTGAAATATCGAGATTGGTAATAATTCCCTGAACTTTTCCACTTTCAATGATCAACCCTTTGACCATTTCTTGCCAAAAATCAATCCGGGAATTCTTTTCTAAAGCAAGCCGCCATTCTTCTGAAAATCTCATCCGGTCATTTTGCGTTCGTGGACTCCACATCGCGGGACCTTTGGACAAATTTAGCATCCTAAACTGTATCATTGATTTGTCAGAGACAATTCCTGAGAATCCCCCAAGCGCATCAATTTCTCTCACAATTTGCCCTTTCGCAACACCGCCCATGGCAGGATTGCAAGACATTTGCGCAATTGTATTCATATTCATGGTCACAAGCAAAACGCTTGAACCCATGGAGGCAGCAGCAGCAGCAGCCTCGCAACCGGCATGCCCCGCTCCGATTACAATTACATCATACTCTTTGAACATACATTTTTTGAATTAGGGGTTCCACGTGGAACCTCTTTAAAACTTACCCACAAAATTCTTCCACAATTCCACATTTCGTTTCACGTGAAACTAATAAGCGTGGTACAAAGATAAATAAGCTTCTTCTTTATTGCGCATCTCTATTTTTCCCGATTTAGTTTTATCAGAATAACCTATGAGATGGAGTACTCCGTGAATGATTACTCTATTCAATTCTTTGCGGAATTCAGTATTAAAAGTTATTGCGTTTTCTTTTACCCGGTCCACGCTGATGAAAATGTCACCCTGGATATATCCCTCACGCTCGTTCCCGTCAAATGTAATGATGTCGGTGTAAGTGTTGTGATTAAGGTATTCAGAGTTTATTCTAGCTAAGTAATCATCCGAGCAAAAAATATAGGTTAACTCAGTCAACTTCATTTTTTCCGCAAGTATGACCTCCCGTATCCAAGATTTAGTATATCGAGATTTTAGCAGACGGAATTCAACATCTTCATAAAAAAAGTGGATGGAAGGCATTAAACATTAATATAAAAGGAAAGCTCCACCACGCGCCCTTTGTCTTTAAAGTCAACCTCGTCTGATAAATGCTTCATCAGAAAAATACCACGACCGCCAAGTTTTTCAAGATTTTCTGGAGATGTAGGATCTGGCAAGTTCTGAAAATCAAATCCATTGCCTTCGTCTTTAATAATGAAACGAATCATGCTATCATCCAACGACAAGCTTAACGAAACGTTTTTTGACCTATCATGCGCGTTTCCATGTTTAATGGCATTATTAACGGCCTCGGTCACAGCTATCATGATATTACCATAAATATCATCGTTCAAATGAAATCTTTCCTTCGCATTGTCTATAAAGCTTTCAATCATTCGAATGTTTTCCGAAATAGATGGGACTTGGATGTTGATCGTGTTCATGTAAAAGGCTATGTTTTAGAATTATTAATTTCCCATTCTTTTAAAGTACTCGCTTACCTCTTTCTTGTAATAAGGGTAAAGCTTTGGCGGTACTGTTTTCAACAATTCTACTTCTTTTTCTTTTAGGCGCAAATAATCTTCGAAAGCCTTTGGAATTTCTTTATCATAATCTTTTGCAGTTTCGCCTTTGCGCTCTTCGTCCATATCTTGCTCCCTCGCAGATTTTTCAGTCTCCAATAGCCGTGTAAGGATTTCTTGCTGGCGTTTTATTAATTGATCCGTCAGCTGTTTATTCACAAGCTCCATTTCCGTTTGTTCCATCTTGGACGGTAGCTCCCCACCAGGTAGTTTACCATTATTCATTTTTTCTTCCATCTGCTGCAACGCCTTTCTGATACGTTCCTGCTCGGCAGCCATCTCGGCAAGCTCTTCCGATAATTGCCGCCCGGATTTACCACTACCCTTCAACTCCTGGATCTTTTCATTTAACTGCTGTTGCATCTGGCCTAAACTTGGTTTTTGACCTTTCTTCTTCGACTTGCCCATAGAGGGTTTTGCATTTGCCATCATTTGCATCAGCATATCGAAATGTTCATCTAGCATCAAAGCAAGGTTATTGATAGATGTCATGGTCATTTGCATTTCGCTTGCCGCCTGTGGCTTTCTCCGTTCCCGGTTTGCCTCTATCACTTTGTCGAGATGCTCGTTTAGGTCCCCAACTTCTTTGGTTACAACGGACCCCATAAAAGGATCACGTTTTCCAAGAGCTAAAAGACTGTCTTCCAATACTTTAGCGTCATCTTTCAGCTTTAATTGCTGCTGTGCAATGTGATTGAATCTCGGATCGTTTTGGTTGAGATCATTAAAACCCTTCATCAGACTCTCCTGATCAAAGGACAGTTTTACAAGCCCATGAATAATCTCACGAAGGGACTCCATGTTTTGGAGATCCATTTCCATGGACATCGAATTCTCCATGCTTTCCATTTGTTGCTGCATTTCCTGCATTTGTTTGACAGCCTTTTGTTGCGGAGTTTTAGCTTTCGATGGACTATTTTGTTCTAACATCTCTTTGCTTTCTTCTTGCTGTTCTTGTATCTCCTGAGAGTCTTCTTGGCCGGGAAGATCCGCCTGCTTATCCAGCTCCTGTCCCAATTTTTTTAAGTCCTCAATTTTTTCAGTGGTTTTTTTTAAGTCCTCCTGAAGCTGTTCTTGCTGTTTAGCTAAGTTTTCACTCTGTTCTGAATTTTCTTTTTCAGAATTGTCGGATTTTTTACTTTCGTTTTCGTTCTTTTCCAGGGACTCAGTCTTCTCCAATAAGGATTGTTGTTGCTTAATTTGTTCTTTCAAATCCTTTGATATCTGTTCGAGCTTCGATTCATATTGCAGTTCCTTAAACAGTTCTAACGTTCGCTCAAGTTCTTTCTCAAGGTTATTCGTGTTTTGGTTTAATTTATTCAACAACTTTTGAAGTTGAGACATGTCACTGTTTTCCTTTAATAACTTTTGCAGCTCTTCAAAAAGCTTCTTAGTTTCTTCATCCAATAATTCTTCCATTAACTTTTGGATTTGTTCCGCCTTCTTCCGTATCCTTTCGTCTTGTTCTGTAAATGCTTCTTTCTTTTGCTCAAGCAGCTTGTTTTGCTCCTGCAATTCCTTAACCATTTGATCTAGTCCTTGCTTCTGCTGCACAATATCTTCCAGCATCTTTTTGTCTTGCCAATCAAGTGATTGTTTGCCCTTCAATTTTTGCGCGGCTTGTTCAATTTGTTCCTGGAGTTTGTTTGCTTTATTTGAACTCTCATCAATTTGTTGTTGGGTCTTTGACTGAGACTGACTGATCTCGTGAATTAAATTGTCTTGACTCGGTACACGAAATGTGTAAGGAGAAGTTTTTGTCGATTTCTTTCCGTTGACCCCATCATTGTCCCAGACTTCAAGGTAGTACTCTAAGTGATGACCAGCTTTAAGTTTCAACGAGTCGAGCGGCCAAGAGTAAAGAAAAGTTTGTTGAATTTGGTTGGTGGAAATCGGAAGAATAGAAGTTCGGGCTAAAATCTCTTTCTGGTCTTCATTCACAACTTTAAAATGTAATGCGAGCTTTGTTATCCCGTAATCATCGCCAACCATACCGCTTAGAACTACATATTGATACAGGACAGAGTCTTTAAAATTGTTGATTGCAATTTTGGGATACTGATCTTTGATAACATCAATATGATAGGTAATCCGGTCTTTGTTGGTGCTTTTATCGTTTTGAAGAATAATTTCATATTGATCGGGATCTTCAAATGACTTTTTGAATGTAAACACCTTATTATCACTGCTTTGAAAAGCATCCCGTGAACTGTCTGAGGCAAAATGAATGGATGCACGATCGGCATGTTCTGTGGATAATTTCCAGTTCACAACGGTCCCCTCAGGAACTTCCAAATTCCCAGCATTCAGCAATGTCTCGGTTTTCCGTTGTATGTATCGGGGAAAGTTAAGATCAATATTAAACCCAGAAAGTTCAGGTCTGTTAACGATAGACAGGTGATAACCGTCTGAAAAGAACCCTGCGGCCTCCAACTGAAAGTCAAACTCCTTTTGAAGGTTCTCGAACGTATAGGAGAATGAACTGGCGTTTTCCCGCTCCAGTTTGATTCGTTGATTACCATTTATAAGATAGACGTCAGCAGGCAACGCCTCACCGACTAATTTCACTTGAAGTTTATAATCTTCATTATAAAATCCGGTGAGAGCATTGAGAATGTTATAGCTGAATGGGGCTTTCGGAGAAAACTTCTGATTAAAATGTACTATGCGATTTGCGCTTTGAGTAATTATACTTTTGTTAATTATTAGTATGGACAGAATTATAACAACAGGGATTAACAAGTATTTTAAATACCTCTTGTTTTCATTGAGGTTTATGAAAGCATCGAATGCGACCGGATCAAATTCTTTAGATTTTTGATCGATACTCGCATAGGTGAGCGCTGAATTGTTACCTGATGATTCGAGCTGAATTAAATTAAGCAAGCCGTCTTTTACACTAGGCAAATAGTTCCCAATTACTTTTGCGCTTTGCTCTTCACTTAATCCCCTTTTGGAAACCCACCATTGGAGAGGATTCTTCAAAAATTTAAGAATGCAGAAAATTGCTATGGCGAAAAAAACGATGAATATGGAAAGACGCGCCCAGGGACCTAACCATAAATTATGTTCCAGGATTGTGGCTAAAAGAAAATAGGAAAATAAAATAGACAATGAAAGTATGGCTCCACGAAGGAAGATGTTCAGGTAATATTTTTTCTTGAACGAATTGATTTTTTTATGAATACGATCTAATCCTGTCCCCATACCTTATGCTTTAATTGTCAAAACGCAACAACATCATGGAAAGTTGAATTACACCAAGTTAATCTCTAAATACGATATTGGCAAAAGACGAAAGCTATTTCACTTAAGAGGAATAGTGGGGTGCCGTCCAGTCATAATCTTTTTCAAAATATTCGATAACGTGCATCTTCAACAATCGTTCTTGTTCCAGTAAATCAAAATGAGGTAGTTTCCTGACCAGTTTCCAATGTGGCCATCCCTCCTTATCCAGGCCCTCTAGTTCATAATACCCGGATAAGCTTAGTACTTTACAAATGCCGATATGCATAAGATCTTCCTTCTCTTCTTTACTAAAAACTTTTTTTCCTTTTCCTAACTCTTGAACACCAATTAAAAAAAGAACTGCATTTAAATCTTTTGGCTTTTTTCCAATCATAGATTCAAGGCTTACAATTAATGAAGCCCAGGTTTTCTCAAGCTCAAGGTCACGTTTGAACATAGATCAGTTTTTTAAGGATTTAAAAGCGGGAATACCGCATTTTGAATAATATCGCATTTTTTAAAAGTACGTTATGCTTTTGTAGTATTGGATTCTTTAAATTCGAAACACCGTTGGCCGCAAATATATTCGTTAATGACCAAATCAGTAGTCACCGAAATTTTTAGTGATTTTGTATCCCTGATTTTTCCCAATCATTGTCTCTCGTGTAATGAGTCTTTAATAAAAGGCGAACATTTGATATGCACCCGGTGCATGTTACAAATGCCCCAGACCAATTATCACCTGGATAATTCCAACCCGCTACAGAAACGGCTTTCAACCAGAATCGACTTGGATTATGCCATGGCACTGTTCAAATTTAGTAAGAGTGGAAGAGTACAGGGCTTGTTACATTCGTTGAAATACAAGAATCAGCCTGAACTGGGACTTGTACTTGGGAACATTTATGGCGAAAGAATGCGGGACGCACACCTGGATGAGATTTTTGAAATAATAATACCTGTACCCTTACACCCTTCCCGGAAGAGGAAACGTGGATATAATCAAAGTGCCATGTTTGCAGAAGGACTTTCTCAAACGCTAAAAATACCGTTCTCCGACAAGCTGATACAGCGAAAGATTAAGACTGAGACCCAGACAAAAAAGAATAAATTGAACAGGTGGGAGAATGTCAATGAAGTCTTTGAAGTAATTGATGTCAATGCTATCAAATCAAGAAAAATATTGTTGGTTGATGACGTTGTCACAACGGGCGCTACGCTAGAGGCTTGTGGGAACCAACTCCTAGCCGCGGAATGTTCCACCCTAAGCATTGCTTGTATTGCTGAGGCCTAAAACAAAAAACCCTGGTTTAGCCAGGGTTTTATAAGTAATAGAAACTTTTAATTTAATAATTTGAGCCTGCGCGGATCATTGCGCAGCGGAAACCAATAGTAGCGGTAGCAGAGTCTTGATCTAAATACCGTCTTGTTCCTGGAGACATCCAATAGGCCACATCTTTCCATGAACCGCCTTTGTAGACACGGGCACGGTCCGTGATCAAGGAAGTGAAAGCTTCTGGGTTCTTTTCGAAATCGCTGTTATATCCAGAGTTTGTTCCGGACGCAGGATCCAGAAAACCATCCCGACGGATTGGATTAAGATCATCAAAATCCTGGTAGGACATTGGACGATAGATATCTTGAACCCACTCACTTACATTTCCAGCCATATTGTAAAGTCCATAATCATTTGGAGGATATTCATAGATATAGGACGTTATTAACGCACCATCATTAAGACGGCCAGCGATACCCGCATAGTCACCACGTCCTCTCTTAAAGTTAGCCAACATGAAACCCATTTGTTTTCCATAAGGGTTCCGTACCGCATGCCCGTCCCAAGGGTAAATACGTTGATGAGTTTGCAATTCTTCTAACCATTGTGTGCCAATAAGTGCCTGGGCAGCGTATTCCCATTCTGCTTCCGTTGGAAGACGGTAAGCAGGAACCACTATTCCTGATTCTAGTGGAATACGACCATCACTTTCGGCATATTCTTCTCCGGCATCTTCAGCCAGTTTAATATTGACAGCTCGTGTTCTCCAAACAGCAAATTTACTAGCCTGGCTCCACGTGATTCCAACTACCGGAAAGTAACGGAATCCAGGATATCTTAAATAATGTTCAACATAAGGATCATTAAAGGCGAGCTTACCCACCCAAACCGTTGTATCGGGCAACGATTCTTGATAAGCTTCCTGAGAGGAGTCTTTTGCCAGGTAGTGCATGTACTCTAACCAATGTACATTGGCAATTTCGGTCTCATCCATATAGAAGGAAGCCACAGAAACTGTCCTTTCGACATTATCGCGGTACGACATGACGTCTTCCTCAAAGGAGCCCATTACTGCGCGGCCCCCTTCGACAAATACCATATTAGGAGCATCTGGTTGTCCTTCATAAGGATTAACCATAAATCCGCCTTGATCTTCATCGTTATACGCCAATCCAGTGGCAGTACTTAATTGACCAGGGTTTTGGGCTGTTGGCTTTCCACCTTTTCCGCCAAACAGGGAACAGGCAGATAAGACTACCGATCCACCAAGCACATACAAGACAACCTTGAAAGAGTACTTCATCTTAATTTTTGATTTTAATAAATGCTAATTAAGGGCATAATCCCATGTTTTCCAAGTTGGTGCAAGTTTTATCATCAATCAGTAATAGAATACAAACCGCATCTTATAAACGGAAGAATTAAGCTTCTATTGTTTCGGGAATGGCTTATCCATTTTTGGGAAGACAAAATTATTATAACGCGGATTAAACAACATTTTGAACAGTTAAACCGAATGGCATAGAATTTTGAATAGGCAGTTATAAAAATGACCAACATGTTTACGCTTCAAAATTTCAGAGTAATGCCGTTCGAAAGGAAATGTGATGTTATTACCTTTTATGGCAATTATTTAGCCCAACGCAGTTGTGCCGATTGCAAAGTATTCCTTTATTATACGGAGGGTTTTTTTATCGAGGTGTTTTATTCTCCTAAATTTCAAAAAGTGCTAATGATCAACGCTTTTGATAAACCACTTGGATTGGAGCCTTATTTAGATAAAATTTCATTAAAAGATTTAATAGGCTGATCGGCGAACCGATTCAGCAATTCAATTGCTGAATCCACCGTTTTTATCTGTTGAATAACCAACATAGCCTTTCCGGCGCTATCCTTCATTTTAAATTGACGTGGATGTTTTTGAACATAGGATAAAATTTTACCAAAAACTTCCGAGCTAAAATATTTGTCATTACCAGAGGTAAAATAGGCCCGGAGAGTATCATTTTTTAACGTGAGTTTTTCGAATCCTAGCATTTCTCCTAACCAACGCAGCCGCACCGTATTGACAAGCTCGTCAACAGATTTTGGAAAGGGACCAAAACGATCACGAACTTCATGGGTGAATTCTTTTAATTGATTATCGTCTTTAATGTTATCCAAACGGGAGTATAGCTGAAGCCTTTCACTGATATTATTTACATAACTATCAGGTATTAGAATTTCCAAGTCTGTCTCAATCACACAATCCTGAACAATAAGCTTGGCTCTTTCCGCGAGCTCTTTCGAAAAGAGGTCTTTAAAGTCTGTTTCTTTTAATTCCTGAATCGCATCATCTAGAATTTTATGATACGTATCAAAACCTAAATCTGTGATAAATCCACTCTGTTCTCCTCCTAAGAGATTACCAGCACCGCGAATATCCAAATCTCTCATTGCAACTTTGAACCCATCTCCTAATTCTGAAAATTCTTCCAGAGCGGAGAGCCGTTTCCTGGAATCAGAAGTCAGCAACGAAGTTGGAGGTGTCAGTAAGTAGCAATATGCTTTTTTATTTGAGCGACCCACGCGGCCGCGCATTTGATGCAAGTCTGACATACCAAACATGTGTGCCTGGTTGATCATAATTGTATTGGCATTGGGAATATCTAGTCCGGATTCAATAATATTTGTAGAAATTAAAACATCGTATTCTCCGTCAATGAATTTTACCATGGCTTTTTCCAACTTGTCTCCATCCATCTGTCCATGGGCAATGCCAATCCTTGAATCGGGAACAAGTTTGTAAATGACGTTAGCCATAGAGTCTATATCACTAACTCGGTTGTGGACAAAAAAGACCTGCCCTCCTCTTCTCAATTCATGACTTATTGCATCGCGTATAACCACCTCGTTAAAAGTGTGGAGTTCAGTTGTGACGGGCTGTCGATTAGGTGGTGGTGTAGATATAATACTTAAGTCACGAGCACCCATCAATGAAAAATGAAGTGTGCGCGGAATTGGTGTTGCCGTTAATGTAAGTACGTCGACATTGACCTTTAACTCTTTTAAACGATCCTTTACCTTTACTCCAAACTTTTGTTCTTCGTCAATGATTAACAATCCTAATTGTTTAAAAGTGATATCCTTACTGACAACCCGATGCGTTCCAATTAATATACTAACACTTCCTTCTTTTACTTCCTCCAGGATCTGCTTAATTTCTTTATCGGTCTTAAAGCGCGAAATGTACTCCACTTTGATGGGAAAATTTGACAACCGTTCGCTAAACGTTCGATAATGTTGCATGGCCAAGATCGTCGTTGGTACGAGCACAGCAACTTGTTTTCCTTCCGTAGCTGCCTTGAAAGCAGCACGTATGGCCACTTCCGTTTTTCCAAAGCCAACATCTCCGCAAACCAGCCGATCCATGGGATGTGGCTGCTCCATATCTCTTTTTACATCTTCGGTAGCGCGCGCTTGGTCCGGCGTGTCCTCATACATAAAGGACGATTCAAGTTCTGCTTGCAAAAAGCCATCGGGAGCATAGGCATGGCCAGGAGCGGATTTCCTTTTGGCATAAAGATTTATCAATTCTTTTGCGATATCCTTAACACGCTTTTTTGCTTTCGCTTTTTTGTTTTCCCATTCCTGCGAACCGAGCTTACTTATGACAGGAGGCGCACCCTCTTTACCTGAATACTTTGAAATTTTATGCAATGAATGTATACTGACGTAAAGCAAATCGTCGTCCTTATACACTAAGCGAATAGCCTCCTGGTGATGCCCGTTAACTTCCTTTTTCTCAAGTCCGGCAAACTTAGCAATCCCATAATCGATATGAGTAACAAAATCTCCAGGCTGAAGCATCTGGAGCTCACGGAGCGTCATCGCTTTCGACTTAGAAAATTTTTCTTTTGCGCGATACCGGTGAAAACGTTCAAATATCTGATGATCGGTATAGCAAACTATGTTTAACGTAGAGTCAACATATCCTTGACGTAAGGAAAAATTTAACGATTGAAATTTTACTTGCTCGTTGATTTCCTCGAAAATTCCCTTTAATCGTTCCGTTTGTTTGGGAACGTCAGCCGTGATAAAATTTTTGAAACCCTGAACCTGATGGTCGTACAAGTCTGCGGACAACAACTCAAAATTCTTATTGAAAGATGGTTGGGAGGATGATTTAAACTCAAAAATTTTTGCCTCTTGCAGCGAAAAGCGACTACCGAACTCAATGCATACAAAGGCTTTTGTCTTTTGTAAAAAACCAGTAGCATCTTCAAATAATTTTTCCGGCGCTGAGATAATTTGTGTCGCGCTTGT
Organism: uncultured Chryseolinea sp.; assembly: GCA_964484845.1. GTDB lineage: Bacteria > Bacteroidota > Bacteroidia > Cytophagales > Cyclobacteriaceae > Chryseolinea. Next base: position 17,783 of record CAZAHL010000092.1, read on the forward strand.
GTTAAGAATTTCTTTGAAAGAAGTTTGGGCTTTCTCAAAGCTTTTTTGAATTAAGTCCTCCGTAAGACGATAATCCTTAAACCATAGTCGCGTATTGGAAGGAATAAATTCAAAAAATGATTGACGTTCATCTTGCGTTAGCTTGGATTGGATGTTTGGAATGATATTTACTTTTTCAAGTGTCTCAACAGATAATTGAGAACCTGGATCAAAGGTTCGTATGCTGTCCACCTCATCCCCAAATAATTCGATTCGATAAGGATATTCATAGGCAAATGAAAAAATATCAATAATACCTCCTCTTATTGCGAATTGGCCGGCTTCATAAACAAAGTCCGTTTTTTCAAAATCATAATTATGAAGAAATTCAGTCAAAAATTTAGTGTCGAGCTTCTCCTTCAATTTGATTGAGAACGTATTTAATGCCAGTGACCTTTTATTGATTACTTTTTCAGCCAGGGCATCGGGATAAGTGACTATAATTTCAGGAGACGTCTTGCTAGCCAACCGATTTAATACTTCCGTCCGCATCAGTATGTTGGCGTTTTCAATTTCATCGAATTCGTACGCCCGTTTATAAGACATGGGAAAAAGGAGAATTTCCCGTTCCAATAAATTCTGAAGATCGTTTTGAAAATAAGAAGCTTCCTCGCGATCATGGAGAACAACGATGATATCGTGAGGGCTTATTTTGAAAATAGCGGAAAGAGCAACAGCGTCAAGACTACCGGAAAATCCCTTGAGTTGAATATTTTTCTGATTGGGCGTTTTAATCCCTGCAGCCACGGTTTGTATAAAACCATCTACAGTATAGATATTCAAAAAATCGCTCACCCTCACTAAGAATACTTTTGGCCCTTCTCGAAAGAAGAAAATTGAAAGGCCGCAAAGATAGTCGTACCAACCCCGGTACCAAAATAGAAGAATAAAATTCTATAATTTTAACCGTGAATTTTGTCCAGGCATTTTTTTTATGGTTAGGTGGCGGAGCACTCGCATGCCTTTTAGCTGGCCTTTATAAACCCTGGATCATGCTTTGGTGGCAGGACAAGCAAAACAGGAGAAAAGTCATAAAACTATACGGAACCATATCCTTGACTAGTTATATGATATATTTGATTCTAAGAATAATCCCCATATGAGAACTCATTTCATAAACTTATGTCTGCTTATTTCCACCCTGCTATTTGAATGTACGAACGCTTCTAAAGAGAATTTAACAAACGATCAATCTCCGAAGCAAAGTGCGAATGACCTTCCGATAATGAATGTCACCAAAACAGATGGATCGCGAATTGATGTAAATACGTTGAAGGGAAATACAGTTTTAATTCTTTTTCAAACTGACTGTGATCATTGTCAGCGCGAAGCGAAAGAAATAAGAGAGCATATGAGTTCCTTTAAAAATTACTCAGTGTATTTTATTTCAGCAGATCCGTTGAATGCAATCGAAAAATTCGGAAATGACTATAATCTGCTTAATCAACCAAACGTTCATTTTGGATCCACTACAGTAGAGAGTGTGCTGAATAGTTTCGGACCAATACCCACGCCCTCCGTATATATTTATTTAGGTCAGCGACTTGTGAAAAAATTTAATGGTGAAGTTCAAATTGAAAAAATTTTACAAGCCATTTAGTTTCTTAGCGACGGCCAGAAACTTTTTTTTCACTCCTGAGAATGCGATAAGGAATTTTTCGCCACCATCCGTTAGTTTTGTTTTTTTCCGAAGCTCATCAACACTTGCAGAATAATTACGCGAAATAACATTCGCTTTTCGATCAGGAAAAAATCCTCGTAAAATTTTGGAGTCGTCTTTTACAAGGGATTCGATTTCAAAAGTTCTTCCGGGGAAATTCTCAAGAAATTTATCAGATGTATATAGATGAGTATTGGGATGGATTTTGGGAACCTTGAAAAGAGATCCAACTGTTTTAAAAGCGCCACTTTTTAAAATTGAAGCATTAGGCTCATATAAATATTTCAACGGATCTGAATAGTTCACTTCTGTATCTCTCTCAGCCGAAAATAGAAATGCTAAAGACTTCTCGCGATCAGCGATATCAATTGCTTCAATGATCGGTTCAGAATCAAAATTCTTTTGACAAAGAAAAAGAAGCTCTTTGCATTCATTCTGGAAAGAAATGACATAAACCCTTTTCACACACTTCAGTTCTTTTAACCCTTGTTGTATGTCGAGAAGCGGCGAAGTTTTAATCAAAAAACTTTCTGTTATTTTCCAGATGCTATCCTGAAGCAACACAACATTGGGTTCGCATTGAGCAAGGGAAAAAACTTTTTGATTCCCTTTTGATCTCCGGGAAGGGTCCAAATAAATAAAATCGAAACTCATTGTTGAAGAAATTAAGAATTCTTCTGCCGACGTGTTGAAATAATAAAAGTTGTCACTTCCTAATTGATGGTGATTATGTATTGCAATTTCAATAAGATTTTTGTCAGGCTCTACAAAGTAAACTTCGGTAAACAATTTGCTTAAGAAAAAGCTATCAACACCGAATCCTCCGGTTAAATCCAGCATGCGATTTATAGCTCGTTCATTTTCCAAAACGTTTGTAATAATTTCTGCTTTATAATGGGCTGTCTTCTCAGACGAAGATTGTTCCATGTTTATGGAAGGAGGAAAAATGGTTTGAGCATTTTTGTACCACGTAGGAAGTTTTTCTTTCGCTTTTTTTCTACCCTTAATTTGGTCAACGATAATCGAAATAGGGACATCATCCACGATTTTATACTTTAACAGAAGGCCGATAGGATCATCCAATTTATGTTCTTCAATAAATATTTGAATTTTTGGGCTATGCAATTTGAGAATCAAAGGAAGTTCTTTACATCAATTTTTGAACGGGTAAATTTAACAAACACAGATAGTCCTCCTTTAATACATTGCTCAATTTTTTATCTTTAGATAAATAGGATGTTATGCTTGGACAACTTGGAAAATGCAATTTGATTTAATTGTAATTGGAGGTGGCGCGGCAGGTTTCTTTGGCGCCATCCAGGCAGCTGAAATGAGGCCGGGTATTCGCGTTTTAATTCTAGAGAAAACATCCAAACTTTTATCAAAGGTGAGAGTCTCTGGCGGTGGTCGATGTAATGTTACGCATCATTGCTTTAATCCTTTTGAATTGGCCAAACACTATCCCCGGGGTGAAAAGGCTTTAAAAAGTCAATTTAAATTTTTTCACGCGGAGCATATGGTTGCCTGGCTTGAGTCAAAAGGAGTTGATTTGAAAGTAGAACGTGACGGAAGAATGTTTCCCATATCAAATTCGTCCGAAACCATTGTGAACTGTTTCATGACCCGAGCAGAACAATTGGCAATTAAAATTACGCTTAACAAGTCGGTTGCAGGAATTGAAAATGAAGAAAACCGATTTAGGGTCACGTGCTCAGATGAGGAGACATTTGAAGCAAAAAAAATTTTGGTTGCGATCGGTGGAAATGTGAATAAGCATGCCTATAATTTCATTCGCGCTTTACAGCATACTATAAAGGATCCTATTCCTTCCCTTTTTACATTCAATGATTCAGAAAAAAGATTTAAAGATCTGATGGGGGTTTCGGTTCCATTGGCCGAAATAAAAATAGCCGGCACTAAATTTTTACAAACCGGGCCCATCTTAATTACACATTGGGGTTTAAGCGGTCCTGCGGTAATTAAGCTTTCCGCATGGGCCGCAGAGCACCTTTACCAGGCTCATTATGAGTTTACAATATTAGTTAGTTGGATAGGACATATAAAAGAGGTAGAAATCAGAACGCTGTTGGATGAGCACAAAAAAATGAAAGGGAAGCAAAAGGTGACATCCAATCCAATGTTTTCACTTCCTCAACGATTATGGCAACGCTTGTGCGAGTTAGCAGAAGTGGAAGAACCTAAGGTATGGTCCGAGTTATCGCAAAAAAAGATAAATAGGTTAATTGAATTCTTAATCCGCTCTCCTTTTATAATTAAAGGGAAAACGACGTTTAAAGAAGAGTTTGTTACCTGTG
>CAZAHL010000093.1:0-21604 GCA_964484845.1 uncultured Chryseolinea sp.
GATTATATTAGCGCGCCATGACGGTTTCATAGGTTGGTTTGTAGGTATTCTTCGGCTTCTATAAGTAGCCTTCAAAATGTTCGCAGAACACACAACAAGACTAGTTATTTAAAGAGTCTAAATATTCGGACGGATTTTTTCCAAACTGCGAGTGGAAAGATTTACTAAAATGTTTTGGATCATTAAACCCTACCGTAAAGGCTACTTCGGAGATTGTCATCCTCTTTTGTTTCAGCAGCATTTCCGCTTTCTTCAGCCGTGTTGAACGGATCAGGTTGATTACTGAAAGTCCTGTTAGCATTTTTATTTTCCTGAAAAGTACCGGCCGGCTCATGCCTATTTCAGTTACCAGTTTGGCGACATTGAAATCCGGATCTGTAAGATTGGCTTCAAGAATATTTCTCAGCTTCATAAGAAATTTATTTTCGGGATCTTCCACTTCTTCATAAACTGGCTCCAGTGTTATTACACGATGATACTTCTCTTTAAGCTTCTCGCGTGAAGCAATCAGGTTCCTGATTTTTAGCAGCAATATTTGAGCATGGAATGGCTTTGTAATGTAATCGTCAGCGCCTGTAGCTATTCCTTCTACATGGTGTTCTGTTGCCCCTCGCGCTGTCAGGAGAATGACCGGAATGTGATTGGTTCGCTCATCATTTTTGATGAGATGCGTTAGTTCCAACCCGTCCATCTCGGGCATTGCGATATCACTGACAATGAGGTCTGGCAGTCGATCGGCTATGATTGGCCATGCTTCTTTTCCATGATTCGATTCTACAACTTCGTATAAAGACGATAACATTTCCTTAAGGCAGGAACGTATTTCGATGTTGTCTTCAACCAGCATGATCATCGGCCGATCAGTTACAGGAGTATTGTCAGCGACACTTGACGGTGGACGATCATTTGCGATAGCGACTTCCTGAAAAGCTGACAGCGTCTCTTCTCCTGCAACAACGGGTGCGGCAGTAAAAGGCAAAAGAATAGCAAATCGTGTGAAACCGGAGCTGTTCATGTCTGCTTCACGGCTGTCAACCTGTATGGAGCCCCCATGAAGCTGTATAATGCCTTTTGCCAACGCCAGCCCTATCCCAAACCCTGATTCATAGATATGATTATGTTCTACTTGATAAAATCGATTGAATATCTTGGGAAGATCTTCGGAGGGAATGCCAATGCCGTTGTCTTCAATGACCACTCTGACATTCGAAGTTGATTGACCTTGAGCATCGGTTGAGTTAGTCGTGTCAACGGTGACGGATATAGACCCGCCGGCTGGTGTAAACTTAAATGCATTGTGAAGTAAATTACAAAACACTTTTTCGAGTTCATCACGGTCGAATGCAAATTCAATCTCTGATAATTCTGAACTTAAATTAAGTGCTACATGACGCGCATGGGCATGCTCCGTAAATGAGAGAATGACGTCTTTCAAAAGCTCTACGACATTACCAACCTGCAATTTTAATTTGAATTTACCGGCCTCCTGTTTTTGAAAATCTAGTAATTGGTTGATGAGCTGCATCAGTCTGGAGGTGTTGGATTTTATAATACGCAACTGCCGTAGCAGGAAAGTGTCTTGGGGATAATGCTCCTCAATCAATTCAACGGGACTTACAATCAGTGTCAGCGGCGTTCTAATTTCATGCGCAACATTCGTAAAGAAAGTTAATTTAGCGTGATGCAGTTTTTCCTGCTGCTCTTTTTCCACGTGCTCGATCTCAAGATCGTGAGTAAGTTTCCAACGCATTTTATTAAAACGGATCAGGGCATAAATCAACGCCAAAATAATGCATGTATAGATAGAATAAGCCCACCAGGTTTTCCAGGGTGGAGGCAACACATAAATTTGCAAGCTTATGGGCTCTTTTGGCCAATACCCGTCATTGTTCGAAACCTTTGCCAATAACGTATAACTCCCGGGTTGCAGATTCATATAGGTGGCAATAGGATCATTAACGTGGTTCCACTGTTCTTCAAATCCTTCCAATTTGTATGCATACTGATTCTTAGTAGGATTAATAAAACTAAGCCCCGCAAACTCCACGGAGAAGACATTTTGCTGATAATTAAAGGTAAGTGCGGTTGTCATGGAAAGACTTTTCACAAGGACACCGTTGCCGGAGGAATCAATCGGCACTTCCTGATTAAAGATTCTTAATTTCAGGAAAAGTACATTGGGAGACACATCGTTTTCATGAATGCTGTCAGGATGAAATTTAACAATGCCATTATAACCGCCGAAATACAATATACCTTGGTTGTCTTTGTGAAAAGAATTGAAGTTGAACTCCTTACAGGCAAGACCATCGCTTCTATTGTAATTTTTGAAGACCATTGTTTCCGGATTAAGCCTAGCCAGTCCGTGATCTGTACTGATCCACAAATTGCCTTTTCCATCCTCCTGAATACCGCTCACATTATTACCCGGTAAACCGTCTTCCCAGGTAAACTGTTTAAACGCGGAACTTCCTTTCAATTTTACTTTGAGCCCGGTATCTCGTGTACCAATCCATAAGCTTCCTTGTCGATCCTCGTAGATACAAAGAATGTAATCGCCACCACCATTTGGATTATTGTCAACATGGTTTCCGTGATGTTCGAACGTTGTTTTCCCATTGGATTTCTTGTTAAGCCCGGAAATCGTTCCGATCCACAAATTAAGCTCTAAATCTTCATGAATGTACGTTACGCCGTCGGAGCTGATAGAGTTTTTGTCGGCTTGGTGATGCATAAACCGCTCGAAGGTCTGCGTCTCTTTACGGAACAGGCATAGTCCGCCACGGTATGTTGCAATCCAAATATTTTTTTCGCTATCCTTTTTGATGTCATAGATTCTATCATCCGAAATAGATTGCGCATTACCTGGCTCATTGAAATAATGTTTGATCTTTCCCGTAGAAAAATTCAAAAAATTAAGCCCACTAATGGTGCCGATCCATAATCCGTCATCCTCCAGCAATAGACTTTTAACTTTATTATGGCTGAGCGAAGAAGGGTCATTTGCGTCGTGCTTGTATTGCTTGATTGTTTCTCCCTTGGAGTTCAGGTAGTACAATCCATTATCATCCGTGCCAATCCACAGGTTATCTTTTTTATCCGTTACCATGGCGCTAGCCACCTTATAAGCTTTCTGATTTTTTTTGTTTGTGAGTGTAACTTCCCCGAATTGGCGGGATGCTGGACTATAACTGTTTACGCCACCATAGAAAGTTCCAACCCAATATGTTCCAGAAGGATCAATGAAAACTGACCTTACAGAGTTATCGGCAAGTGTGGTATTGTCTTCGGGGTTATTCCGTAGGGCAACAACGCTTTTTTTCTGATCGTTGTAAATAAAAAGTCCATCGATTGTTCCAATCCAGAATTCGTGACTGCCATTTCGCTCAATAATTCTCACGCTTTCAACCGGGCGCCCCGCAAGATCATCCAACTTCAAGGATGTGATTGAGCCCGACTTTTTGTGAAGGACCTTAACGCCGTTATCCTCAGTACCGATTAGCAGATTACCCTGCTCGTCTTCGTTAAGACAATTTATCCAGCTCTTTCGTTTCAACTTAAGAGAAGGGAGTTTGTAATTTATGAACTGAATACTTCCGTCGTTTGATTTTGTAAGTCGCGATACGCCCACAGCAGTACCAATCCAAAGTTCACCTGATTTATCCTGGTACAGGGTGCGCACTTCATTGTCTATGAGACTTGTTTGATTACCTTCTTCATGAACGAAATGTTGATAGCGAAGTGGTGCTTTAGAAATAACCTTATTAAGACCGCCATGTGTGGCTATCCAGATATCTCCATCCTTGTCACGAGAAATAGCCGTCACGTGGTTATTCGAAAGTCGGTCACTGACCTCGGGATTTAACTTACTTTGAATAAAATTATCCATCGCAGCATTATAAATGCTAATACCTTCGCTGGTTCCAATCCAAAGTTTTTTGTCACTATCAATAAAGAAACATTGTATGCCATTGCCTGAAAGGCTGGTCGGATCATTTAATTTATTTCGGTAAACTTTAATATTTCTGGAGTCATACCGGTTGAGTCCGTCGCGAGTCCCGAACCATATAAACCCATCGGTATCTTTTGTAATGGCAAATACGGTGCTTTGAGATAGGCCCTCATCTATGGTAAGGTGGTCAAAAATATAGGATGATGCTACCTGCGCCATTGCGTTGGACGACCAGAGGCAAATGGCGAAAAACATAATTTGAACGCTGAAACTCGTGGGTATAAATCTAAACATATGAGCAATCGTCGCCGCAATCGAAAATAACAACATTTGAAAACATTATCTATTAGAAATGAAATAATTGTTTTAAAATCTTCCAGGAATGCCTCAGTGAACGATTTGTACCCTTGATTGAGCGTAATTCCCACCGTGCGATTTTATTAAGGCGAGCTGGATCACGTGTCTTTCTCAACCTTTTCAGTGTGTTCAGTCTTATTCATTATATATATGAATATCTATGGACTTCAACCAGCTAAGCTGAAAAATGATCACTAAAAACCATAGGGGTAGCACTTTGGCTTTGCTTTTCTTTATTCCTGAAACCGAATCACGTTAATCGTTAGCATCTCAGAGATCAAAAAAATCTGAACGATTTGCATCCTTCATTGACACCATTCACTACCTCGGAATATTCCAATTTCCCGGAAATTGCTCAATAAAAAATTGAGTATGTCTTACTCGCGAAAAAAAACACAGCGATGGAGTTTGGCGGGTAGGGAGGTGGTCACCATCGCCCTTCTTGTTACGATGCTCCTGGTTGTTTTAATGCTTGTGCTGTGAAAAGAAAAGCTTCACTAAGCTTATAAAGATAACTCTGTTAAGTGATCCGAAAACTGTCAGGTTTTAAGGCATCAAAATAAATGTGACACAGCAGTAGGGTTAGTTTGTCGAGTGGAATTTCTGTTTCGGTTTTGTCTTGATGCAAACGATTTCGCGACCCGAACGATAATCACACTCTTTAGACTCAATTGCATCCCTTCCCTGGTTACCGGATTAAGTAATATCGTTCTGCAAAAAAATGATGGACTGAAAACGTTCGACGTCTTTTCTGCAATCAAAGAATATTTGTTAAACCTAACCTTTACATATGAAAGAATTATACATTGGCAAGATTTGCAGAGCAATGCTCCTAATGTTAGCATTTGCATTTCTATCATCATTCGCGTTCGCACAGATAACCGTTTCCGGCCGTGTGACCAGCGATCAGAAGGACGGCCTGCCGGGCGTTAACGTGGTTGTAAAAGGGACCAGCCAGGGAACAATAACTGACATCGATGGGAAGTATAGTATTGCTGTGCCTTCCAGTGATGTAACACTGGTCTTCAGCTACGTTGGTTTCCTCACAGAAGAACTGACAGTAGGCGAACGCTCTACGATAGACTTGATGATGACCCCGGATGTCGCTACCCTCAGTGAAATCATCGTGGTAGGCTATGGAACGGAAAAGAAAAAAGATCTTACCGGGGCAATTTCCACCATTTCATCGCAGGACTTCGCACGCATTCCGGCAATTAACCCGCTCGACGCATTGGCGGCCCGCGCACCTGGCCTGAGCATTACATCCTCGAGTAACATGCCAGGGTCAAGTCCTAATGTCGTTATCCGGGGTGTTACTTCTTTCGGGTCGAACAATAACACCAATGGAGCCAACGAAAATGATTTTGCTAATAAAAATAGTCCGATATATGTTGTCGACGGTTTGATTACCGATGGGATTAACAACCTTTCGCCGAATGACATCGAGTCGATATCGGTTTTAAAAGATGGTTCTGCAGTAGCCATTTACGGAGCTCGTGCTGCCAAAGGTGTTATTCTCGTTACGACCAAGCGGGGTACTGGAAAAGGCAAACCTACGATCTCCTTTAATACTTACATAGGCCTGCAAGAAGAAGGCAATCTGAAAAGGAAGCTTTTGAATTCAGATCAGTACATAGAAATTTTTACAGAGTCTTATGATAATGAAGGCATACCGAAACAATGGACTGATGCGGACCTTGAACAATACCAGGGCGTTAATACAGATTGGAAAGAGCTGATAAAAAGAACAGGTGTACTGCAAAATTATGAACTGTCGGTGATCGGAGGAAATGAAAATTCCAACTATTATATATCCGGTGGATATAAGGACAACAAGATGATGATCAAATCTTACGACTTCACGAAGTACACCTTGTTGCTCAACTCCGATCACAAGATCAACGACTGGATTAAGTTCGGCAATTCCTTGAATATTTTTGCTACGGAGGTGAACGGTGCGGTCAGAAGCCTGGGTGAAACTGTTTGGCAGGATGCGCTTACTGCTGTACCGATTAAGCGAGCCTACGAAGATGATGGCCGGTATGGCTTTGTAAGAAACTCTTATTTAGAGAATGGGGGGAACATGTTATTCGGACTGGACAATAATGTTGCGAATACGAAGACACGAGGAATGATGGGTAATATTTATCTTACCGTGAATCTGTTGGAAGGTCTTAAGTTCACGACCCGCCAAAGTTTGGAGTGGGAACAGCAATACAAAACGAACTTCGGGGCAGCAGCGCCAACGTATCTTACCAACGGTGTGGTTGGTGTAAACCAGGCTAGAAAGGAAAATCGTCAGACTTTCCATACGATTACCGACTTTTTACTGGACTATAATAAGCAATTCAAGGATACACATAATTTCAGCGCTTTGTTAGGATATTCCATTGAGGAGTGGAAACGTGAAACACTGGAAGCATTCCGGGCAGGAACGCCGAACAATGATATACAGTTTGTGGGCGCTGGTGATCCCGCTACGCAAACCAATGATAACCGGTTCTACGATTGGGGATTTCTTTCCATGTTTGGAAGGCTAAACTATAGCTTCAACGATAAGTACCTTATCGGGGCCACGGTTCGCCGTGACGGCTCATCAAAACTTGCGAAAGAAAATCGATTCGGCGTGTTTCCCTCAGTGTCCGTAGGATGGCGTATTTCCCAGGAGGGATTCATGCGTAATCTCAACTTTATTAATGACCTCAAGATACGCGGCAGCATCGGCTCTGTTGGTAATGTAAATGCATTGAGTAACTATGCAACGGTGTCAGCATTGGATTCTTATCCGTATGCTGCCGGACAGCAAATCGTTCCCGGTTATACGTATAGCGATGCCGTCAACACAGACGTGACCTGGGAAACAACATTAAAACAGAATATCGGTTTAGATGCGACAATTTTAAATAATCATGTTTATACCAATGTTGATTTTTACATTGAAGATACCGACGACATATTATTTCAGCGCGCTATAGCACCGTCAACCGGTAAAGCGACAGATCCATTTGTAAATGCAGGTAAAGTAAGAAACAAAGGTGTTGAAATATTACTGGGTTATGTAACCAGTGTAAAAGACTGGACCTTTGATTTCAACATCAATCTCGCAGCGAACCGGAATGAGGTAATTGATTTGGATGGCGCCGATTTAAGCACCAGTGGAATAGTAGAAGGTTACCCGGTCAGGTCTTTCTTTGGCTATAAGACCAATGGCATTATTACAAGCCAGGAAGTTTTAGATGCCAATCCCCAGGGACCCTTGTTCACCAATAAAGACCCGGGAGATGTGCTTATCGTTGATGTTAGTGGGAGAGAAGAAGGTGAGCTGACACACGTTCCTGACGGGCAAATTAATGCTAATGACCGGTGGATCATTGGTAATGCATACCCGAAAGCAGTTTATGGCTTTATGGGTAATGTCGGGTATAAAAATTTCACCTTGCAGGTTCAGTTGCAAGGCGTAAGCGGTCTTGACCGTGACATTGGAACGACAAATGATTACGGTCTCTTCCACTACTATCTGCGTTGGGCGCTGAATCACGATGCTTTGGTACTCGACCGCTGGCACGAAACCAAAAATCCTGATGGCTCAATGCCACGGGTGGACGTCGGCGACAAAGGAAAGAATAGAGAACGTTCCGACTTCTGGTTGCGCGACGCATCGTTCCTGAGGATCAAGAACATCAATTTGAATTATAATATACCGAAATCACTGTACAAAAATGTTGGAATCAAGGACATGAGCGTGTACTTCAGCATACAAAACTTATGGACGTTTACCAATTTCCCAGGACAGGAAGTTGACTCCACGGTTGATCCTATGACCGGGGTTCCACAACCAAGGACCTATATGCTTGGCTTCCGTGCAACCTTCTAACCTGTAAATCATAAAATCAATTAATATGAAAAGATATACTAAACGAATAAAAAACCTGGCACTCACGTTCTTGCTGAGTGTGGCACTGGTGAGCTGCAGCGATTCGTTCCTGGACAAAAGTCCACAAGATCAACCCAATCCGGCCAACTTTTTTGTGAACGAAACGTCTGCACAAAATGCTAACAGCGCCATTTACAACTTTTGGCTGCGCGATGCCCGCCTCCATGGCCGCGATCTGTGGATCATCCTGGATGCGATGACCGACGATGCCAACTGGCGATCCAACCGGGCCGAATCCATACAACAGGAGAAGTGGGATATCTATCCTACGCATATCCCGATGGTTAATTACTGGACACAAGTGTACAGAAGTATCAACGCCGCCAATTTTTCAATTGAAGGAATTCCTACGTCGACCGATGCTAGCTTTACCGAGGAGAAAAGAATGCAATACATAGCAGAAGCTCGTTTTATGCGTGGGTTTAATTACCTTTTTCTCGCAATACTGTATGGAGACATTCCACTTACCACAAAAACACTGAACAACTTTGATGAATACGATCGGCCTAAATCAACTCAGGCGGAAGTCTATGCGGCTGCTATCGAGGATTTGACTTTTGCCAGGGACAACCTTCCCGCATCATGGCCTGCCTCATACCAGGGAAGGCCAACACGTGCTGCCGCCGCAGCCTACCTTGCACAGACCTATTTGTTTATGGGAGATTTCGCCAATGCAGAAGCCGCAGCGCGGGATGCCATCGTCATAGCAGAAGGTGATGGCTTTAGGCTGGTGGATGATTATGAATCCATTTTTAAGGAAACAACTGAAGATAACGCAGAGACTATCTTCAAATTTGAATTTGTAAAAAATTCTCCGGACATGGGAACCAACACGACGGTCCAAATTAATGTCAACCCGTCTGAGAATGAATTTAAAAATATACTGGGCGAAGCTTGGATGTACTCCCTTCCGCAACGCTCGCTCTACGACGAGTACGAAGACGATGACCCACGAAGAGGATACACCATCTACGCACCCGGCGACTTCTATGGTCTCTATCAAAGCGCCGAGAAAACATTTAAACTTCGCGACTACAATGACCTTGGTAAATTGGTGTCTTATCAAAGAACGATTAAACCGGGTGACTCTGTTTTCTTTCAGTACTACTGGTCGCAAACAGGTATGGGCACCAAAAAGATGGAAACAGATCTGAAGGACGTCACTAATGTAAGATTGTCAGGAAAAGACATACCGCTGATGCGTATGTCAGAATTGTATTTATTTCTTGCGGAAGCGCTGGCCGAACAGGGAAAACCAGAGGCATTGGATTGGATAAATAAAGTACGTGCTCGTCCGTCCGTAAATTTGCCGCCACGCGCTATTGGCGACGGACGTATCGGTGGTACCGATCTTGTTTCTATTCTTCGGCACGAACGCCGTGTTGAATTGGCGATGGAATGCAAGCGCTTATTCGATGTTATGCGGTGGGATATTCTGGGTAATATCTTTCAGGGCGAAAATGTGAAGCGCCATTTTTATTGGATGTATCTGAACGCGAATTCTGATCCGAAAGCATCACCCGCAGTGATGTTTGATCAACCTTTGCTTCAATTTCCTAAACACAATAGATTTCCGATCCCGCAGGAAGAGCTTGATCTTAATTCAATGATTGATGAAAATAATCCGGGGTATTGATAGCAGACAGTGCGTAAACGTTTAAAATGGGTTATGACCCCTGCTGATCAAATCAGTGGGGGTTTTTATTATATTGAACAGCATGAACTTAAATGGTAAGACAAAAACATCCGGCCAGCGGGCATGCCTGCACGGATTTTTATGGATCTGCGTCGCTTTTTCGTGTGCAGAGGTAACTGATCAGTCACTTCCTGAGGTTCAATCCATAGCACTGCGTGATGTCGACCTGGAGCAGTTTTCGCAGGAAGAGTGGTATGTTCCTTACTACTTGAAACATTTTTCTACGGTTGCGAATAGCCTTACCGATACAGGGCAATACAAAGGATATATCAATCTCGCTGTATGGCGTACGCCGGATGTTAACAAGCCTTACAATGCGAGGATCATGGAAAGTATATTGAGCCTTGTGTGGTTCTATACAACCGAAAAGCCGTGGAATTCATATTACAACGATCCGGCGCTACGAAAAAGAATCGAGGCTGCCCTTACCTTTTGGTGCACCATTCAAAACGACGATGGTAGATTTAGCGAATACGCTCCAGAAAAATGGAGCCTGGCACCTACAGCTTTCGCTACGAAATTTGTAGGGAAAGCCCTTTACCTTCTTGAGAATGGACCTACCATTGATGAGAAAGTTTTGACGCGTGCTACTGCGTGCTTGCGCAAAGCTTTGTTTATAAGTTTCACCGATTCAGCGCTGTGGGCTCATGGTCGCAATTTTACAAATCAGTATGAGAACCTTTGGGGCGGCGCGCTGATGTACCTTAAGCATCATCACGATCAGACGATCGATCAGCTATTTGTTAACAGATTGAATGATAGCATGGAGGAATTTCAAAGCCCCTGCGGATATTTCTATGAGAAGAATGGGCCTGATTGGGGCTATAACCTCAGCACACATCATAGCGATTTGCAGGTAGCCTGGCACTTTGCAAAGGGTACACGCCTTCAAGATTACTTCATAAATAAGACTACCCGTTGGTATGACTGGTTTTCTTACAATGCTGTCAAAGAACCAGGGTCCTCTCGCTATTACCTAAACAAAGCTATTGAGACACGGACACAACGATGGTTTGTTGATACCGATACCCTTGAAGATCCCCGGTCATCGCGCTGGACGCCACAGGCAGAGTTTGTTCCTTCCGCGCGCGCTTTCGCGCTGAGCAAAGAAGCATACGAACGGTCTTGCGACGAAGCATACCGGCGAATGCGTGTAAAGTATCCTGAGGTTGATGAATTGCAAGTGGGGGAGTTCTGGAGCTTCTCGCCTTACGCTTTTGTACATCACGGACTGAACCACTGGCTTCCGTCACAGCAACAAAAGAATGAGGCAATTGCTAATCTTCCTTACCTGAAAAAAGAAAATTTCACCGAAATAAGAAGCGACCGCCGTAACGGCGCCAACTATACATTTGTCAGGCGGCCATCCTACTACGCTATATTCAACGGTGGGAAAATCTTAACGGAGCAGCAGCGCTATGGGTTAGGATTGATTTGGAATCCGTCTATGGGAACAGTGTTTCAGTCTCAGTCAAGGTCGGACTCGACATGCTGGGGAACAAAGGCGGCGGGTAATGCACAGGTATATGAAGCTGCTGATGTCATAACCTCGTTTATGGTAAATGAAAATCCATGGATTGCCGCGCCGGGAAGCAATGAACTGGAAGGTTCTGTGAGGGTATCCTATCCGTTGGCTGAGGCGGGTCTAAAAACGATTCGGTTTGAAGGTAAGTCCATCGAAGTGGAGATTCAGCATACGACTAAATTTGTAGAAATAATCCCATTGCTTGTGGACGTTGGTGCAATTTTGAAAGCTGATGATAACACAATCACGCTGCAGACACAAAGCGGTACAATGACCATCCGTGCTGATTCACCCATAGACATACTATTGCGACCTCAACCCGTTGATATTACGGGAGGAAAAGTGTGTCGCATTGCCGAGATTCAGGGAAGGGGTAAGTTAACGTATAGTATTCATTTTACAGGTTACTAAATTTGCGTTATTGCATTGGTATGAAGGTTACTTCCTCGATCAGGCTTTTCGGTTTACTTATTTGTCTTTGGGGTGCCTCATCCTGTACGACGGGAGAAAAGCGACAGGAAAGTAATTCCAAAACAAAATCTGACCCAGGGGAGACGTTGGCAAAAAAGTATTGTGCTTCGTGTCACCGTTTCCCGGAGCCTGACTTACTAGATAAGAACACCTGGGCGGCGCACGCCTTGCCGGCTATGGGCTATCGCTTCGGCATATACACTGACCGCACCAGAGACAGCTTGCTGGAGAAGGGGGTAGCGCGGAGGATAGTAGAGCAGGCGAATGTCTTTCCGTCAAAACAAACTATTTCGGATGATGAATGGGAGTTGATTAAGCAATACTATGAAAATCGCGCGCCGGAAAAGCTTGCGGAAATTGAAGATACCCTATCCGTTAGAGGATCAGCGCCTTTCCAGGCAAGCGTACCGGCGTTCAGGATTCCACAGCCTGCTGTGTCGGCGCTCGCATACGATACTAAGAAACGCCAGTTGTATGTAGCCGACTGTTCGCGGGAAAATCAAAGCACAATTATCATACTCGATGCTTCATTCAAACCAGTCACTTCACTCGGCCTTTCGCATCCCGTTTCGAACATAACGTTGCGTGATGATACGTTATACATACTCTCCATGGGACACTTTGTGCCCTCCGACGAACCGGCGGGGCAATTGATCAGGGCAATAAAAAATGCCAACGGAAATTACGAAGGATATCAACGCGTACTAAAAAACCTTAAGCGACCCGTTGATGTTGCCTATGGTGATCTGAACGGCGATGGAATAGATGAAATCGTGGTTTGTGAATTTGGAAACCATACAGGAAGCGTTTCGCTTTTTGCCAAGAATACCAAAGCTTCTTTCAACAAAAAAATATTGCTCAATGCTCCTGGTGCCATAAAAGTTACTCTTGCAGATATGGATAATGACAACAGGAAAGATATTGTGGTCCTGATGGCTCAGGGAGACGAAGGAATTGATATTTACATCAACCTTGGCGAGGGAAAATTTGAAAGAAAGCGCGTACTTCGATTTCCGGCGGTATATGGGTCAGTTTCATTTTGCCTGACGGATATCAATCGGGATGGATACAAAGATATTGTCTATGTTAACGGCGACAATGCAGATGCGTCACGCATATTGAAGCCTTACCATGGCATTCGCGTGTTGATTAACGATCAGCGCAACTCTTTTGAGGAGGCGTATTTCTTTCCCTTACATGGGGCTTATAACGCTTTGGTGCGTGATTTTGATAACGATGGTGACATGGACGTCGCTGCTATTTCCTTTTTTGCTGATTTAATTCGTTACCCTGAAAAAGGATTTGTCTACCTGGAAAATGTATCTGAGACCGATGGATTAATCTTCTCACCCACGATTATCAAAGAAGCAGCCAACGGAAGATGGATAACAATGATCGGCAGCGATTTAAACGGGGACGGAAATGAGGACATTATTCTTGGATCGTTTACAAGCATGCTCATTTCCGGTGACAGTGTGAGTGCAGTACGGAACAAGATAAGCCATAATGCGCAACCCTTGCTTGTGTTGAAAAACAACGCAATGAATTGATAATCACCCTAGAAATAGGAGCCGAAATGGTATGGCAGGATAGTAAAGATTATACGTTTTTGGACATTACTTATTCAAAACGTTAAGTGTGAACGTTTTCTCTACCTCATCGAATAGTTTGACCACCTTGAAGTGCTCCTTAACATGGGATATTGCCGCGGGTTTATTTCAATAGTAATTGGTAATCAGTATGGGTAAACGGTAAAAGGTGATAGCTAGTCAGTAAATAGCTTTGTGCATGTCTAACAATTTCTTAGCATACGCAAAATTACTGATTACCGATTACCTCTTACCGGTTACTGATTACCTCTTACTACTTGAAATCAGAACATATTGAGATGAGAAAAAGAATTGTAGGAAGTATCGTCCTTATTTTTATTGGGATTGTATTTGGGTACTCACAGGACAATCAACGTCTGATCAGTGGTTGGGAATTTTTTAAGGGTGACTTGGGGGGAATATGGGAAGCCATGAGATCCGCAGAACCAGGCGCGCCTGAGAGTGTTCCTGAGTGGAAAAAAATTGAACTACCCCATTGTTTTAATGACTACGATGCTGTTGATCCCAATGTAAATTATTACCAGGGACCTGGGTGGTATCGTACGCTGCTATCCGTAGAAAACCCTTACGAATTGGGCCGCACTTTATTGCATTTTGAAGGTGCTGGACAAAAGACTAAGGTTTACGTGTATACAACCAAAGTAGCTGCACATGTGGGCGGATACGACGAATGGACTGTGGATATTACAAATGCCATAGAAGACTTCAAGAAGACGGAAGCCTATAAAAAATTTGGTGGAAAAATACCAGTGGCCATCCGTTGCGACAACTCTCGTGATCTGCAGATGATTCCTTCCAGTCTGTCAGACTTTAACCTGTACGGAGGCATATACAGGTATCTCAACCTGGTCTATGTTCCTTTGCTTTCAATCGATAAGGTGAACGCTACCCCGAAGGTTGGTCCGGATGGAAAAGCATCGATCGCCGTAAAAACAACTTTTTATAATCCAGGAAAAATAGCCAATGCCAATATTGAAATTAGGGTAATGGATCTTTCTGGAAAGGTAGTCGATCAGACAAGATCATCTGTCATCGTTAACGACCCTGAATTTGAGTGGACAACAGTCATTAAAAAACCGAAGTTGTGGTCCACAACTCATCCTCAATTGTATACACTCGAAGTCTCTGTCACATCAAACCATGGAACTCACCTACGGCAAGAAAAAATAGGGGTGCGTGATTTTGCTTTTCAAACGCATGGTCCTTTCCTGTTAAATGGTAAGCGTCTTCTTCTGAAAGGAACTCATCGGCACGAGGATCATGCGGGTATAGGTAGTGCCATGACGGAAGCCATGATGCGGAAAGAGATGATTATGATGAAAGATATGGGGGTGAACTTTATCCGACTGGGGCATTATCAGCAGTCGCGAATTATTCTTAACCTGTGTGATAGTCTTGGCATTTTAGTGTGGGAAGAAATTCCCTGGTGCAGAGGTGGGCTTGGCAACGAAACGTACCAGCAGCAGGCGCGCGATATGCTTACCAACATGATCCAGCAACATTATAATCATCCTTCAGTTATTATCTGGGGACTCGGAAATGAAAATGACTGGCCTGGTGATTTTCCGGAATTCGATAAGGAAAAAATCAGAACGTTCATGAAAGAACTGAATGATCTTTCTCATGCGCTGGATTCCTCACGCAAAACGGCTATCCGGCGATGCGATTTTTGTAAAGATATAGTGGACGTATATTCACCTTCTATTTGGGCGGGATGGTATCGTGGACGGTATACCGAGTACAAACAGGTTACCGAAAAAGAGTTTAAATCGGTTAACCATTTCCTTCATGTCGAGTGGGGCGGTGATAGCCACGCCCGAAGGCACGCGGAAGAACCCGAGGCTATGTTGAACAAAGTCACAACGGGCAACGGGGCAGATGAACGCAAAGGCGACGCCTCTCTTACGGGAGGAACCGTGCGGGCGTCAAAAGATGGGGACTGGAGCGAAACCTATATCTGCAATCTTATTGATTGGCATTTAAAAGAACAGGAAACGATCCCCTGGTTAAGCGGTACTGCCTACTGGCCTTTCAAGGATTTCTCCACGCCAGGCCGGCCGGAAAATCCTGTCCCTTTTGTAAATCAGAAAGGGGTTGTGGAACGTGACTTCACAACGAAATCGTCGTACTATGTTTTCCAATCCTATTGGACGGAAAAACCAATGGTTCACATTTATGGTCATACCTGGCCCGTGCGTTGGGGAGATCCGGATGAACCAAAGACCGTGAAAGTGTATTCCAATTGTAGTGAGGTAGAGTTATTTGTTAACGGTAAAAGTCAGGGCGTAAAAAAAAGGAACTCTCAAGACTTTCCTGCTGCCGGATTGCGATGGAATATTATACTCAATGAGGGAAACAATGTATTTCGGGCTGTGGGTAAAAAAGGAAAGGACATTGTAGAAGACCAGATCACACAACAATATCAAACAACCAAGTGGGCTATCCCAGCCAAACTTATTGTGGAAAGGATTCATGAGGAAAAAGATATTGCCACGATCCAGGTTAAGATTGTGGATAATGCGAACGTGTCTTGCCTTGATGCTGCCAATTGGATCCATTTTTCATTGGCAGGTGATGGAATTTTATTGGATAACCTGGGAACATCCAGTGGATCCAGTAAAGTTCAGGCGTACAACGGAAGGGCCATTATTAAGTTGAAAACCAACTATGGCAAAAATATTATCTCTGTTCAATCTCCGTTACTTCCAACCTCTTTTTTAGAATTGGATAAAAAGACATCAATTCCCTGACACGCTGGTAAGATCTTGGTCATAACTTCATCGCATTCATGATTCGAATATTTTTATTCAGCTTGCTGTTCCCTTCTTTCTTGAACACTTTTGCTCAACGTCAAGGGCAAGGTTTGCGGGAGGTTAATCATGGGGAATTGGTTTCACGCTCCAATCTTACCTATGATAAACCCGTAAGTCGCAGCGAAGAAGGAATGCCGCTTGGTAACGGACATATGGGCAGCCTTGTCTGGACCACATCCTCTTCTATACGGTTTCAGCTTAACCGGGTAGATGTGTTTGCTAATAATTCCGCTTCCAATAATTTTTATGAGCGTCACACGGACTACTGCAGCGGACTTGGATTTGTCGATGTAGATTTTTTGTCGCAAGATATTTTCACGGGCAAAAATTTCCGGCAACACCTTTCCTGTTATGATGGGTTGGCAAGCGTAGAAGGTAATTCTATTAAAGCTCAGGCGCTAGCATGGAATGAGCAAGATGTGATGGCTATGCGTATTGAAAATAACCATCCGTCATCCAACATGGTACACATAAATCTTCGGACGCTTCGGGCACCCGTAACCAAACGGGGTAATCATCAGGCGATATCAACCTTAAAAATCATCGACAATAAAATTGTACTGCTGCAAGAATTTAAAGAGGATCAATACTATTGCTCATCTTCCGTAGTCATTGAAGTAGTTGGCGGTGACGCAAAAGCTTCGTTGGTAAACGAGACTACGGTTCGTCTAACCGTGCCTGCAGGAAAGGCAAATTTTACGGTAATGATGTCAAGTTCAGCAAGCTTCGATCCAAATGAAGATATCGTATTGGCCTCGATCAAAAAACTTGACCTCGCCAAAAACATAGGTTTTGATGGTCTCTACCAGTCAAACAAAGCGTGGTGGAAACGTTTTTGGGAAAAGTCATTTGTGCAGCTGCACAGTGGAGATGGTAAGGCTGACCTTATTGAAAAGCATTATACCTACTACCTGTATGTCATGGCATCGAGCTCACGGGGTGCCTACCCTCCAAAGTTTAACGGCATGCTTTGGACAACAGGTGGCGATGACCGTAAATGGGGAAACTTATTTTGGGGTGCAAACCAAAGTTGCCTTTACAATGCTTTATTTCCCGCCAACCGAGAGGAGTTATTGGATCCTATGTTCAATATGTATTCCGCTATGCGCAAAGCTTGCGAAGTTGCTGCCCAACAGCAATGGGGAAGCAAGGGTATTTTTATTCCGGAGACCGTTGCTTTTGATGGCATGGCTGCTCTTCCCGAAGACATCGCAGCAGAAATGCGTGATCTCTATCTCCTAAAAAAACCATGGAATGAAAGAACACAAAAATTTACGGATTATGCTTCTACCAAAATGCCCTTTCTAAGCCGGTGGAATTGGAAGAAGGATGAAGGATGGAAAGAGGGCCGCTGGTATATAAGCGATAAAGGAGCAGGACCATTTGGACATGTAAGCCATATTTTTTCGCGGGGAGCAAAGATTGCTTATCAGTACTGGTTGAAATATGAGTATACTCAAAATGAAGAATGGTTGCGTGACGAGGCTTATCCGATGCTAAAAGGTGTTGCTGAGTTTTACCGAAACTTTCCTAACCTGAGAAAAGAAGATGGAAAGTATCATATCTACAATGTGAATGATAACGAGTCGGTTTTGGGCGGTCACAATACAGTAGAGGAGATCGCTTCCATGATGGGTATTTTTCCGGTTGCAATAAAAGCTTCGGAAATTCTGAACATTGATGGTGACCTGCGCAAGGTATGGAAAGATGTGTTGGATAATCTTTCTCCATTGCCATTGAGTTCAGATTATTTGAAATCCCCATCTTCCCAACCCGTTACCTGGGCGCGGGCATTGCCTCCTGTAATTCAAGGACAGGGGAACAAACTTCCTGATCCTAATACTTTACCCGTATGGTTTTTTGACTTATGTACATTAGAATCGGATACAGCTATGCTTATGACGGCCAATGCGACATTTGACGCTTACTTCCCGAATGGCATAGAGGCGAATACAAATGTTAATGTACTTTCCAAATTGCCAGTAGCGGGATCGGTGCTTGGCCGCGAAGCCTCTACAAAATATTTGATTCCCAATCAGATAGAAACCGGCGAAATTGAAGTAATGGCCAACCGAATGGATATGCGCGAAGGGTTTCAGGCCATCAGCATACAGCGTCTGGGGGCGTGCCGCGGAAGCGTTGCACTTTGCCTTATGTCAGAGTATTCCTTCCAAACCGGGATCAGAACCTGTTATTCACATCTTTCCAGCTTGGCCCAAAGACTGGGATGCGCATTTTAAATTGCTTTGCCGCGGAGGATTTTTGGTTTCATCATCATTGCAAAAAGGCAACATTGAGTTTGTTAAAATTACATCACAAGCGGGATCGGTTTGCCGAATCAGAAATCCCTGGCCTGGCAAGGAAGTAGTTCTTTATCGAAATAATAAGCGATGGAAAACTTCAAAAAGTGATCTGCTTGTTTTTCCAACTAAGAAGGAGGACGGATTTGAATTGAGGCTTGAGAGTGGGAAATGAGCAATAAGCAATACGTAATTAGCAATGGGCAATTAGCAATGAGCAAGGACTCTCGATTAACTATTATTACTTTCGTTTTACCCCTATTGCTCATTGCCCATTGCCCATTGCTTATTGCCTGTCGCCCATTGCTCATTGCCCAAGAGATCGTCGCAGGTAAAAATGCTACGCAGATTGGTGGCATACTTAAAGATACCATTAAGGTAATCGCTGGTAGCACGTATTCGTATACGGTGGACACGCCGGAAGGAGAAGGTTTGATATCAACAAAACCAGGCGTGAAGGAGCTACTTCGTCAGATTACTTCCAAAGATGGTTCAAATCAACGCTATCAGATTACAACCAAATCGGGTGAGGAAAAAAATACGGGTGATGTTGTAGATGGGGATCGTCTGGTTGTAACATCTCAAAATGGAAAAACAGCTGCTGTGTACATCATCGCGGTACACGCCATGGCGCTTAGTGGTAAACTTCAATTGGAGCATGAAAAGATAACTGTAAACACCACCAGAAACCTAACGCTCCATTTTA
This sequence comes from uncultured Chryseolinea sp., assembly GCA_964484845.1. Taxonomy (GTDB): domain Bacteria; phylum Bacteroidota; class Bacteroidia; order Cytophagales; family Cyclobacteriaceae; genus Chryseolinea. The sequence goes on from CAZAHL010000093.1 coordinate 19,365, forward strand.
CTGCAGGACAACGGAGCCCTGATGTGACGGTTAAGATTTATATACCGGAAGGAATAAGGATAACGACAGACAACACAATCGTAAATGTTATTGGTCGCGGTGAAGTAAAGCTAAAAGATCTTGGTAACCAGTCGATAGGTCGCGTTGGTACACTTTATTCTTATTCTAAAGTAGGGGAGGCAACCATCACAAAGTCCGCAGATGGAGGTTCCGTTGTTACTTTAAGCCATCTTGATCTGAGACCGGCAAACGGGCCGGATCTTGTAATGGTAATCGAAGGGGTATTACTTGCCAACGTAGGTAAATATTCTTTCAAAGCTTCCTATACCACTTCAAAACCAGAAGTATTGAGTAGCCCTGGCATAGGATCTGAAACGGCCACGATCTCCGTCATCAAAAAGATTTCTGATTTTGAACGGGTACTTGATACAGGACTTCAATACAAAGAAACTTCTGACTCCTATCAGCAGGCAACATTTAAATGGAGTATGGATGAAAAAGCATCCACCGTTTATTTAATGCAGTCTTTGGATGATGGAAAGACCTGGACAACTTCATCCGGTAAAGTGGATGCGACTAAACATACGGCTAGCGTTTCAGGCTTAGCGCCAAACAAGCTTTACACATTCAGGCTCTCCGTTAAGGATGGTAGGAACAAAGGGTTTTCAAATCTATCTCATTTCTACTCCGGAAAGATGGATATAAAAAACTTTGGTGTTACCGGCGAAGACAATCAGGACAATACAGAAAAAATAAATGAGGCGATTGCGTATCTCAATTCCCTTGGTGGCGGTACGCTTTTTTTTAGCACAGGTATTTATTCTGTCAAAACGGTTCATCTGAAGAGCAATGTTTATCTTTTTATAGATAAAGATGCTACCATCAAAGCACTCAAAGGAGGCGATGCACCGGAGACTACATGGTTTAGTGATAAAAAGTACAGGTCGGGTTTATCGCCTACAGATACCGGACCCTATGAGGATCCGGAGAATTACCTTACCAAACAAGATGTAGGGCATACGTTCTTCCGAAACTCCATGTTCTTTGGCGAAAGACTGGATAACGTTAAGATCATTGGAAACGGTTTGATCACCGGTAACGGTAATTTAGTAACTGGCGATAAGGTAATGAATAATTCTCCTGAAAATCGCGCAGACAAGATGTTTACATTTAAGTTATGTACAAACGTGGAAATAGGCGGTCTCTATTCGGAAAAAGACTTGTGGTATGACGCGGAAAAAGATGAACCCTACTATATAGAGAAAGATGGTTCTAAAAATTTTAAGGTTGACAATATGTTAAATATTGATCGCGCCGGACATTTTGTTTTGTTGGCTACCGGTACAGATAACATCCATGTACACAATACTTATTTTGGCAAACGGAATACATCGAATTCGCGCGATATATACGATTTTATGTCTTGTAATAATGTCACGGTAACCAATATCTATTGTAAGGTAAGTTCGGATGATATTGTTAAACCGGGATCGGATTGTTCGTTGGGGTTTACGCGGCCTGCGCAGGGTTACAAAGTCCGCAATATTATTGGTGATACGAACTGCAACTTGTTTCAGATCGGTTCAGAAACTGCCGATGACATTATAGATGTTCATGTCGATAATATTTATGTACTCGGGGCTAACAAGGCAGGATTCTCCATTTCCACCAATGACGGTGGGCACATAAAAAACATACACCTGAATTGCGGACACACCGGTGTTGTTCACTCGCGATCTAAAATGTATCGAACATTCGCACCATTTTTTATTTCTATATCAAACCGCGGCCGCATATTGGGCGCTGATGTGGGAACTTATAAATTTTCCGACAATGGCAGAGAGCGCAACGAGCTTCTGGTAAAAAATGTGAATATCGGCCGGGTAGAAAATATTATTCTGAATGGTATCGATATATATGAGGTGTACGCGGGAAGCTCATTCAGAGGTGATCGATGGAAACCGTACGACGGATCGCAGCGACGAGCCACCTCAATTATCGCAGGATACAGCCTTCCGGAAAATGACAAGGTGCAAGGAGGACTGAATTTTAAATTGCCCAATAGCAAACATACCGGATACATTAAAAATATAGTATTTAATGACGTGCATGTTTTAGTGAAAGGGGGTAATCCTCTTTCCGATACAATACAGGCTCCACCTGAACTCGGTGTTGGTCAATACAATGTATCCAATCTGGAAACACAGCCATCTTACGGAGTTTGGGCAAGACATGCTAGT
>CAZAHL010000094.1:0-21583 GCA_964484845.1 uncultured Chryseolinea sp.
ACCCGCGACCTCCTGCGTGACAGGCAGGCATTCTAACCAGCTGAACTACCGGTCCAATATTTTACTTACTACTTTCAGGACATTCTGACCAACTGAACTAGCAGTCTTTATGTCTCCGTTCCCCCTACTCCATCCAAAGGCCCCTCAAACGGAGTGCAAAGATAGCCCGGGCTTCGTTTTCTCCAAAATTTCGAAGAAAAACTTTTCCGGGGATAATCTCTTAATTAAACCTGAAGTAAAATTCGCCAATGATGTTCGAGCTATCCCAGGTATTTTGCTGATTGTTCGACAATCGCAAAACATTGGCTCGTACGTCCTTAAACACTTGTTCAATGGTGAGATTGGGTTTTCGGACAGATTTTAGCAGCTCTTGCGTGTAAAGTCCATTGCGTCCATGGCCATCCGAGGCAACCGAGCCAGGGGCGGTTGCAAAGGCCAGGAATGAACCGCGCGCTCTTTTCATTTCGCCCAGGCCTTGTTCCCCTGCAGAACGAGTCAAGGCAGGAAAAGGATTGTTTCGGCAGGCATCGAGAATGACAATGTTCATACGCGAATTAGAACGCTCCATGTTCGAAAGGACCATCCGTTGAACTGCAAAGCAATAACGCGCAATGTCATCTTCAAATTCAATGGAAGCATCGATCGGTACGAGGTAATTTTCATCCTCATGACGAACTCCGTGCCCAGCAAAATAAAACAGCGCAACTGTCTTATCACGGTCATTGGCATCTACCTTTTCTTTAAACTTTAACATGGCGGCGCGCATCTGCCCATACGTTGCGTTCGTGAGAAGTTGTACATCAAAGTTTGACAGCTGAAGTTCTTTTGCAAAATCGGTTGCATCATTCACAGGATTTTTTAGAGCACCAATGGTTTTTGGATAAGTTGAATTCCCAATGACCAATGCAAAACGCTTTTCATCTTTATAAAAATCAGCAAGCGATGAGACGATAGCAGCTGTCGAAGTTGACGTGCCAGTAGTTGCAGGAGTTGAATTGGATGATACCACCTTCGGCTCTTCTTTTTTAGCCACCACTTCCTCGTTCTTAACGGAGGTTATTTTCTTTGATTCTTCGTTAATGGGAGGAGTATCAACTTTTTTTACATTCGATGAAGCAAGCGTTTCATTCTTTTTGGATCTATCTGAAGTAGAAGGATCAACTTTTTTGGCTTCCTCCTCCTTCTTTGCCAAATGTTCATCTTTTTTTATATCCGCGTTTTTATCAGGGGTGTCTGTGGTACTTCGTGTAACCAGGTTTTGTTTTTCTAATTTATCGATCTCACGTTTTACGTCGGCATTACCTGGATGCAACATGGCGCTGAGCTTTAGATCATTGTAAGCCAAAGAATGTTGGCTGAGTTTTGAATGCATCTGACTTCTTTCATAGAAAAGTTTCGCCTTATTTTCTTTGCTTTCATTCAACTCTCGCAGCGCATTCGTGTAGGCACCGATGGCTTCTTTGGTGTTACCCATTTTATCGTAAGCCTTCGCCATAAACCAGTAGATGTTTCCTTTATTTTTATGGTCAAGAAGAATTGTTTCTTCAAAATCAGGAATAGCATCTTTAAAGTTGTTGGACTTGTAGTGGGAAAGTGCTCTTAAATAAAAGACTTCTACATCTAACGTTTTGTCGCGCGTCGCTTTCGTTAGATACAAGGAGAAGTTTGTTATCGCATCCTGGTACTTACCGGCAGTATAGCTATCGTGGCCTCTCTCATAAAGTTTGAATTGAGCAGAGGCAGCTGTGCTCAAAAAAACTAAGAAGAAAAATATTTGATATTTTAAATTCATAAAATCCAACTTCACTTGGACAAAACTTAAAAATTAATAGAGCCGCCCACTTGTAAATTTACCGACGGAAATCCCTTTTTGGTCAATGGAAATTTATCATCATTATAAGAGGCTACTACCGGCTCATAGGATCCTGTTCCAACGAAAGTGAGAGGAAAAGTATAACCAAAGGCAGCTTGTATGAAAAATGAAAAAGCTTTTGTCGGCATTATTTCAATCCCTGGGCCAATAAATACTCCTCCGGTAATTTCCGTGTCTGCTTTTAAATCAGGATACGACGAGATATCCCATATGTTCGGATTCTGTTTAGGATAATTGTAGTACCACTCATCATCACCTAAATTATAGTGCAATATATCATCGGCGGTGTTGTTCTCAAGGGTGCCTAGGTCTTCATATATTTCGTAAGTATACCGCTGATCTGACCCCCTCACTTCTTTTCTCGATGCAAGCGTTACAAAAGGTTTGGCAAAACCATACAAAGAAAATTTAGATCCATCTTTTATTGGAACAAAATTGATTTTCAAGTTTAATGCAAGCGAAAGAAGGCTCAAATCCCCCCCCTCTAGTTCAACCACATAACCATAATCATAGTTGAGATTGTTGAGACCATATTTTGTTCTCCATGCATTTGGATCGCCAGTCCCTATATACGCGCCTCCATTGACGCTCGTTACCTCGGGGTCGTATTTAAAACTCAAATACGATATTGAGGGTCCAATAGAAAGTATCCTGTTCAACCGTTTTAAAAAACCAGCTTCAACATTAAAGCCCACACTATAGTCACCAATATTTTTTCCCAATGTAAACGAAGGGCCAAGGCCGATAAAAATTCCTTTGCTTCGATCGATTCTTTCTTTTCTTTTAATAACACCTTCGTCTTGCGCATTGAGAAGGTATGCACTCAATAACAGACAGACAGCCAGACACGTAATTTTTTTCATGCGTATAGTTTATTCATACAGTAAGGTACGATTTGCTTTTGGAATTTATTAAAACGGAAGTATTCTATTGAAGTTTAAAATAAAATTCTCCAATAATATTAGAGCTATCCCAGGTATATTGTTTATCACCGGAAAGTCGAAGTACGTTCATGCGAACATCTTTAAACACTTGCTCTATCGTAAGATTTGGTTTACGCAACGCTTTGAGCAGCTCTTGGGTATAAAGGCCATTTCTGCCCGACCCATCGGAAGCAACCGATCCCGGGGAAGTAGCGTAAGCAATGAATGATCCGCGGGCGCGTTTCATTTCACCAAGCCCGGAACTTACGGAACGGGTTGATGCCGGGAAAGGATTGTTGCGGCATGCATCTAAAATAACAATGTTCATCCGGGAATTCGAACGCTCCATGTTCGCCAGAACCATTCGCTGCACAGGGAAACACATGCGGGTTATATCGTCTTCAAATTTAACATCGGCATCGATCGGCACCAGATAATTTTCATCCTGGAATTGAACTCCGTGGCCGGCGTAATAAAATAAGCCCACCGTTTTATCCATCGGTCCGTTCGTTAATTTTTCATGAAACTTGCGCATGGCTTCCCTTAACTGGACATAGGTACAATTGGTAATCAACTGAACTTCGAAATCAGATTTCCTTAATTCAGTCGCAACGTCCGTCGCATCATTTACAGGATTTTTAAGAATACCGATGTCCTTTGAGTAATTGCTATTTCCAATAACCAGTGCATACCTTTTTTCATCCTTGTAAGCTGTAGCCAGCGCCGGCACTAAGCCTGAATTAACTTGTTGCACTGCGGTTTGAGAGGAAGTAGAGGCCTCATTCTTCGGCGTTGATGTGCTCGATGGCTCTTGCTTTTTAGTCTGACTGGAATTATTCCTGACAATAACCTGTGTCGTTTTCTTTTCATCGCCCGCCGTGCGCGTTGGCGTAGTGCCAGATGGTTTTCCGGAGGCCGGGTTCACTTTGCTGCCCGCAATATCTTTATTGGTGGGATCGGTGCTTTTTGCCAGTGCCAAATCATTTTCTGCCGCTTGCTTGTCACCATGACGTGCAAAGAATTGAGCACGGTCCGCTAGTATCTGCGCCGTCATCTTCTTGTTTTTGGTACTATAGCTTAATGCCTCTTTGTAATATGATTTAGCCTCGTTCTCTTTGCCCAGCTTGTCGTAACAGCGTGCCTTGTACCAGTGTATGATTCCCTGGTGATAATGTTTTAAAAGGAGACTCTGATCCAGGTCGTCGATTGACTTTCTATATTCATCCTTATGAAAATAAGCCTGGCCACGGTAAAAGTATAAATCTTCATCCAGTTGCTTCTTATGGGCGGGGTTGTCGAGGATTGCGGTAAAAGACTTTATTACAGCATCGTACTCTTGGGCTTTGAATTTGGCTACTCCTTCGTCGTATTCCTGAAAATCCTGGGCAATGGCGAGGGTGGAAACAAAAAATAAAACACCCAAGCTAAAAAGCGCTTGTTTCATAGTCTAAAGGGGAAGATAATTTCAAAGATAGTTATATGGCAAAAATTAAAGAACCGTTTCTTTAAAAGAAGTTATCGGAGACAAAACTTAAAAAAGTGCTATTTTTAGCCTTTCCAATTCATGAAAAGGATCCTTTTATACGTTATAGTCTCTCTTTTCCTCCTGCCAGCCTGCAGCAAACGAACCGGAAACAACGCTACGACAGTCGTCAAACCGAAATACCACCACCGGTTCTATGATCGCAAAAAAAATAAGCATACGAAGCGGACTAAGTCGTTGAGGGTGCAGACGTGATAGCTGCTGTTTGGGAGTATTCGGTAAGAGGTAATCAGTAAGAGGTAAAAAGTAAAAAGTAAGAGGTAAGAGGTAAGAGGTAAAAGGTAATCGGTAAAGGGTAATCAGTGACGAGTAGTCGGTAAAGGTTTCCCGACGCTCAATTATAAGTTCGTTATCAAAAATAATAGTTAAATGCGTTTTGTCATCCAATTCAGAGCAACATTGCTCATTACTCATTGCTCATTGCTCATTGTTGCCTGTCAGGATTACAGTCCGAGAGAAAGTGAAAACGGAGTCGTTGCCGATTCTGCAATGGTTGTTTCGGCCCACCCTCTTGCGTCTCATGTAGGTGTCGTGATCTTGCGCAAAGGAGGCAACGCTATTGACGCGGCTATAGCTACTCAATTTGCATTAGCGGTTGTATATCCGTCGGCTGGAAACATTGGAGGCGGAGGATTTATGGTCATGCGCTTCAAAGATGGATCATCCTCTTCGTTGGATTATCGGGAGCGCGCACCGGCAGCGGCTAGTTCAACGATGTACTTAGATAGTATCAGCAATGTAATTCCGATGCTCAGTGAACGCGGACATCTGGCAAGCGGCATTCCCGGCACCGTCGCAGGGTTGGCAGAGGCGCATGCGAAATTTGGAAGAATGCCCTGGAAAGAGTTGGTTCAGCCCGCTATCGACCTTGCTTTACAAGGGTTTGTGCTGACAGAAAAAGAGGCAAGAGGTCTCAATTCAATTCAGGAAGATTTAAAAGAGTATAATTCTATCATTCCGGAATTTTTAATAAAAGATGCCTGGCATAAAGGCGATAGCATTAAAAATGTTGATCTGGGCCATACGTTGGAGTTGATTCGGGATTATGGATTAGCTGGCTTTTATGAAGGGAAAACAGCCGATAATCTGATCGCTGAAATGGAACGGGGCAAAGGATTAATTACCTATGACGATCTTAAAACGTATAAAGCAATTTGGCGTGAGCCGCTCATCACACACTATAAGGATTACAAAATAATCTCGATGGCGCCTCCGTCCAGTGGGGGCGTTGCGTTAACCCAGTTGCTTAAATCGGTTGAGCAATATCCGTTAAACAGCTGGGGACATAATACGGCGCAAACTGTACACCTGATGACCGAAGCCGAGCGAAGAGCCTATGCCGACCGTTCGGTGTATCTCGGTGATCCTGATTTTGCGGATGTCCCTGTCAAGGATTTAACTTCTTCTCTCTACATCAAAGAAAGAATGAGCGACTTTAAAATTGAAAAAGCAACGCCTAGCAGCGAGATTAAAGAAGGGAAAATTCCTTTTGTCGAATCTCAACAGACCACACACCTTTCCATTGTGGATGGAGAAGGAAATGCTGTTTCGGCAACCACTACCCTAAACGACAGTTATGGATCGAGGGTCGTCGTATCCGGATCGGGTTTTCTGCTCAACGACGAAATGGATGACTTCAGTGTAAAGTCCGGTGTTCCTAACATGTATGGCGCTATTGGTGGAGAAGCCAATAAAATTGTACCTGGCAAACGCATGCTTAGCTCCATGACCCCTACCCTGCTTGAGAAACAAGGTAAACTTTTTATGGTAGTCGGTACTCCGGGAGGAACAACCATCATTACGTCCGTATTTCAAACCATTTTAAATGTCATTGAACACAAAATGACGATGCAGGAAGCGGTCAGCGCCAGGCGTATCCACAGTCAATGGCTACCAGATTCTATCTTTACAGAAACAGGCGCTTTATTAACAGATGACAGTACCAAGCTCACCCAGCTAGGCCATCGCATTCAGCCTCGCGGCGGTATCGGACGTGTGGATGCCATTCTCATTTTACCCGATGGAACCCTTGAAGGCGGCGCAGACCCCCGAGGCGACGATACGGCGGAAGGATATTAACAATGAGCAATGGGCAATTAGCAATTGGCAATGGGCAATGTCACTTCGAATTCGATGACAAGACTCATTGATCGCTCCCCTTTGCTTATTGCTAATTGCTTATTGCTCATTACTCATTGACCATTGATCATTGCCTTTAGTCATGTCGTATCGGCCATTGGGAAGCGGAATTATACCAGCTTGAAAAACTTTGCGTTATTTAGGTAATTTTTCAAGTAACTTGCGGAAGTTTTGTTAAAACGAAAACTGGATTGGCTTTTTAAAAACCGGGTCCTTCAACACGTTCTGTTTTGGGTTGCTCACATCGTATTTTATGCGGTGTTGTATGGATCTTTCGCCGATAACTACCGTCAAACTTTTTTCGAAGAGCTGATCTATCTGCCAGGCAAAATGCTATTCACGTATTTTGTTTTGTATTTTCTCCTGCCACAATTTTTACTCATTGGAAAATATTGGAGTTTCTTATTATGGCTTATCGTTTCATCTTTTGTGATCGGAATTGTGCAACGGTATGTGGCGTATAGTATTCATTATCCCATTTATTATCCGCAATGGTTAGGAGATCCCTTCTTCTACTTCCCAAAAATTGTTAAAATGCTGGTCCCTATTTATCCGGTTACATTTTTTGCGGTAGCCATCAAACTTCTTAAGTTCTGGTATGCTAACCAACAGGCTCAACAGGTATTAACACAAGAAAAATTGCAGGCGGAATTAAGGTTTTTAAAAACACAGATCCATCCGCACTTTCTTTTCAACACATTAAACAATTTGTATGCTTTAACTTTGAAGAAATCGGAACGTGCTCCTGAAATGGTCCTCAAATTATCCGAGCTCATCAACTACATGCTGTATGAATGTACCGGGGATGAAGTACCACTTACAAAAGAAATTAAGTTCATTCGCAATTATGGTGACATCGAAAAAATGCGCTATGGTGACAAGCTGGATATTGACATTCGCGTTTCCGGCGACGTGAACGACCGAAAAATCGCCCCACTGGTGCTCCTGCCTTTTGTTGAAAATTGTTTTAAACACGGGGCCAGTGAGGAGTTACAACAATCATGGGTGAAAGTCACCATCGATGTGCAGTCTTCTGTAACAATCATTAAAGTTGAGAACAACAAGGCGACCGCAAATGGTATTGCGAAAAAAGAAGGAATAGGAATTCAAAACGTTAAGCGCAGACTGGATCTCATTTATCCGGATCAGCATGAATTGAAAATTATCAATGGAAAGGAAACTTTCCTGGTAATTCTTGCGATACAAAAAGAGGAATGATACGTATACCCTTGAACAATAAGATATGAGCGTGAAATGTATCATCGTAGACGATGAACCTTTGGCAATTGAAATTCTGGAATCGTATGTGAGCAAGGTGGAGCAACTCCAACTGGTGAGCACATTTCGAAATGCCGTAACAGCGTTTACTTTCCTACAGCAGAACCAAGTCGATCTGATTTTTCTCGATATACAAATGCCGAAGCTGTCAGGCATCGATTTTTTAAAAACATTGAAGCATCCGCCAAAGGTAATTTTTACAACTGCGTTCCGTGATTATGCGCTGCAGGGTTTTGAATTGGAGATTGTAGATTATTTGCTTAAACCAATTCCGTTCGATCGCTTTTTAAAGGGAGTAGCAAAAGTTTTACATCAGCCGGCAAATTCCCCTTCGACGGCTCCAAAATCAGAGCCAGCTTCGGATGACTACGTTTACTTTAAAGTAGACAAGAAAATGATTAAAACGAGGATGGCCGACGTCCTGTATATTGAAAGTATAAAAGATTATGTTAAGGTGAAGACCATGGAAAAGGAAATCGTCACGCAACAAAAAATCAGTTACCTCGAGGAGAGTTTACCGAGAGAACAGTTCCTGCGCATTCACCGATCCTTCATCATTAACCTGGAAAAGATAGATGCCTATTCCGCGACAGACGTAGAAATTGGCAAACACAGCATTCCGATCGGAAGAAACTATAAGAATGATGTGATGAAGATTTTAGCAAAGAACATCTTCTAGTACGCGCCGCGTGTGCCTGATCAAAGTCTCAAGCTGCAAGCTACAAGCCTCAAGTTGTTTCAGATCGTTGCTTGAGGCTCGTAGCTCTCCGATCTAGTCTCAAGCTGAAAGCCTCAAGTGTTTCAGTGATTTATTAAAGAGACTCAATTTTCTGTGTACAGCACGTATCGTGTAGTGTTTAGCACAACCTACTCGCAGCTCGTAGTTTGAGGCTCGCAGCTACTTAGAGAAGCTTAAAACTTCTTAATAACAAACTCCACCCTTCTGTTAAACAGCCTGGTTTCCTCGGTGTCATTGCTGGCGATGGGTTTAGATCCGCCATACCCTTTTCCGTCGATACGCTTTTTATCAATCCCTTTGGAGACCAGATAGGATTTGACTTTTTCCACGCGTGCCTGTGATAGTTTCACATTCTGCCCTGGAATTCCCCGGTTATCCGTATGCCCCGCCAGTTCGATTTTGACTTTAGGATTTGACTTTAGGAACGACACAACAAGATCCAATTCCGGATAAGATTGCGTTAACAAATTGGTCTTTCCTTGTTCAAAGAGCACGTCTCTTAAATTTACGGTCGTTCCTATTTCAACGGGTTGAAGCTTAAAGTTCATCTCCAAATCCTGCATCTCATATGTATGAATATCAAGCTTTTCAAGCGCACTTATATATCCAACTGCTTCGATCTTAATAGTGTATTCTTCTGTGGACGGAACTACTGTCGAGTAACCAGTTTCAGGACTCGCTGGTGAAGATTGATTTATTGACGGAGAAGTAAAAAATATGCTTGCAGTTATCGGCTCACCCGTTTTTGCATTGTTCACTTTACCATAGATCTTTACTCGTTTGTCGGCCGCTGATACACGTTCGATCTCTACGATCTTGACTGTATCAATAATTGGTGCAGCCGGTATGCTATCCTTCACGATAGGATCACCACTCAAAAATATTTTTACATCGCCATAGCCGTCGCTGTTCTTTGTGCTGGTGTACAATGCGTATCCCACTTTCTCGTACGGACGATAATAGAGTTCGCGGCCCTCTGAATTTATTGTGCTCCCTAAATTTTCAGGAGGTGACCAATTGGTCCACCCTTCATCCAAACGGGTTGAGGAATAAATGTCAAAACTGCCCTCTCCTTTTCTGCCATTGCTGGAAAAATAAAGTGTTTTCCCATCGTCACTCAGCGAGGGACTCAATTCCTGAAAACGGGTATTAATAGTTCCACCTAAATTGCGAGGCTCAGACCATCGGCCATCGGCCGTCTTGGTACAAACATAAATATCTTCCACACCCCGGGATCCATAGGTTTCGGCTGCGAAAATAAAAACAGACAAATCCGGTAGCATGTATCCGTTTAAAACATCCGATTTATTTTGAAAGTATGGGATGGTGATATTTTCTGGTTTAGACCAACCGTTATTGTTTCCTTTTGAAACCGAAATCCCTTGTGTGCGAGCTGGATTTCCAGATCCTCCATAGTGATTCAGTAAAAACAGTTGAGTACCATCCGCAGAAAAACCGGCTACTGCGTTAAAGGCTATATCATTCAGCTCTGATCCGGCATGGATTGGCGCAGACCATTGGTTATCCGTTAAAATTGAAACCCAGATATCGCCTGGATCTTTCTTACCACCTACATTTTCAGGATGATTCGCAATGGTGATGTATTGAAATTTTCCATCCGGACTCACCACCGGATTCAATTCGTCCAAGGTCGTATTTAAACGTTGGAAAGAATCAGGGTTTAAGCGCTGACCTACGAGTGCGTATGCAACCAAGACGAATGCAGAAGTAATAAAAAATTTCATGAGCTGGAACTTCAATTTGGTGCAAATATACTTTTCTGTTTTGTTTATCAAATCAGTAAGAGGTAAGAAGTAAGCGGTAAGAAGTAAGAGGTAGCTAGTGCGCGATTACCGGTTACTTCTTACCTCTTACCTCTTACTGATCAAAATTACGCTCTCAACTAACCCACCCATTCCCTTTCAATCTAAAACGCCACGGTAACAACGCATCCTCCCCGGCATAGTCGATTCCAATGCGAGGGCCTGTTACAATGTTTCGGTTTTGAATTTTGTAGTCGTAGTCTTCGACCCAAACTTCGTCATCCAGTAAAAATTTTCCATTTAAGTTTCTGTCAATGCCCAGTGCTTTGGTCAATTTGCCTGGACCGGAGGTAAGATGAAAAGGATTTTTTAAAGCTCCCCTCCTTAAAACCATTTCATCAATTCCATGAACGGGCTCAAGCGCGCGGATGAGCACTGCCTCAGCCATACCAGGCTCGTTGGTCACGATATTAAATAAGTGATGCATGCCGTAGCAGAGGTAAACGTACGTGAAGCCTCCTTTCTCAAACATAATAGAATTGCGTTGTGTTTTTTTTGATCCATAGGCATGACAACCTTTTTCTCTATAGGAATAGGCTTCTGTTTCGACGATCATACCTCCTGTAATAATTCCATCTACTTGGGTAAAGAGCACTTTACCAAGCAGTTCACGCGCAATCATCACCACATCTGTCCGCTGGTAAAAGCTATGAGGAAGCTTCTTGTTTTTATGATCCATCTCTCAATAGATTGACTAACTTTGCATGCCAAAATTTAAAATATATAAACATACCACCAATGAAAAAAAGTTTATTGATTATTGCCCTCGCAATTGTAACGCTTGTCGCGGAGGCACAAGTTCAAACTCCGCAGCCAAGTCCTGCAGGGTCTGTATCTGCTACCGTCGGACTTACCGATGTAAAAATTGATTACTTCAGGCCCCGTGTGAAAGGAAGAAAAGTCTTTACTGCTGATGCAGCTGCATTACTACCGTACGGAAAAATCTGGAGGACCGGCGCCAACAACGGAACCAAAATATCATTTTCCGATGACGTAAAAGTGGAAGGCATTGCTGTACCTAAAGGGGAGTATTTAATACTCAGCTGGCCGGGGGCAACTGAATGGACCGTTTCGCTTTACAAAGACGTTAGCCTGGGAGGCGGACTTGATAAATACGACGAAAGCAAGGATGCGGCGAAATTCAAAGTAAAGCCGGAAAAGTTATCAGAAAAAGTTGAAACATTAACTTTTAATATCGGCGATATCTCTGACGACAGCAAAAGCGCTAAGGTTCAGATGGCCTGGGAAAATACTTCTGTAAAATTCAACGTGACCGTCGATTACGATGCGAAGGTTATGAAGTCGATTGAAGCGGCAACAAAAGTAAATCCTAACAACTATTTTCAAGCTGCCGTCTATTACCTCGAAACCGGGAAAGATTTAAAACAAGCAAAAGCCTGGATAGACAAAGCCGCAGAAGCAAATCCTACCGCATTTTGGGTACTCCATCAAAAAGCTAAAATTGAAAAAGGATTAGGTGATAAAGCAGCTGCGACAGCGTCTGCAAACGCATCGTTAAAAGCAGCCAAAGATGCTAACAACCGTGACTATCAAGTGATGAATGAAGAACTTATTAAATCGTTGAAATAGGTTAGTTTAAGGTTTCAGGTTCATGGTTCAAGGTTTACTAAACTGGACCATGAATCTGGCCTTCAATTAATTAGTTTGAGGTTCGATGTTTAAGGTTTGAGGTTCACTGAACTGACTCATTGGTCTCACCCTCTAGCCCAGTAAGTTATCCTATAGAACAATAATCTTCCAATTTTTCAATTTTCCAATCTCCGCCCTATAGAGGCTGACTGAAAGTATCACCCTGATCCACATCGCCTGTTTCGTAACCTAATTTAAACCAATGCATACGCTGCGCTGACGTTCCATGCGTAAAGGCATCGGGGACAACGTATCCTTGTGATTGTTTTTGAAGGCGATCATCACCGATTGCATTTGCAGCCTGTAGCGCTTCTTCAATGTCACCGGGTTCTAGAATGTTATTCAATTGATGGGCGTGATGCGCCCAGACACCTGCAAGGAAGTCAGCTTGCAGTTCAAGCTTGACGGATAGTTTGTTATTCTCTTCCTCACTTAGACGCTCGCGTTGCGCATGAACTTTATCTGTAATTCCCCACAAGTGCTGGACATGATGCCCTACTTCGTGAGCGACGACATACGCCATTGCGAAATCACCCGGGGCACCAAACCGAGCTTGAAGGTCGTTGTAAAAACTTAAGTCGATATAAACTTTGGAATCCAACGGGCAATAGAACGGACCGGTTGCTGAAGTTGCCATACCACATCCGGACTGATCACTTCCCGAAAACAAAACAAGAACAGGTTCCTGGTACGTTTCTCCGCGGGCTTCGAAAATCGGATTCCAAACATCTTCCGTATCTTTAAGTACTACCTTTACAAATTCAGCATCCTGGTTCTCTTCTTCCGAAGCAGGTTGTTGCTGTTCGTAAGCAGGCGAGCCTCCAGCATTGATATAGTCTAATGGGTTCTCGCCCAACAACAAACTGATGATTACGAGTATTATTCCACCAGCGCCTCCGCCAATAGCGAGCTTACCCCCCATTCCCCGACGATCTTCCACATTTCCACTTTGTTGTCTACCTCTCCAGCGCATATAGTTTAGTATTTATAGTAGTTAGAAATTATCCTGCCTTGCATTGAAGTTATCAAACTTATTGATACCAGCGATAGAAAAACAATGGTAATCGACTTAAGTTTTTACACCGCCCCTCAAAATCGATATGAGTTTTTGGCAGGTGTCTCACACTTATCAATAACCAACTTGTCAAACAGGCATTAATCGTTATCCGTTATTAGAAACTTCTTATTGAATATTTAAGTAAATTTATTTGAACAACATTCGACACCGCCGTTAACAATTAACTTTTAACTATTAACTTTTCCCAGATCGTCCCTTTTGATTAATATTGAATCATAAACCAACAGCTATGTCTAAATCACAAGATGCTAAAAAGGAAAACAAGAAGCCTGCCGCTAAAACCTTAAAGGAAAAGCGCGCTGAGAAAAAAGCAAAAAAAGCTGATAAAAGATAGTTTCCTTTGGAGAGTTTCAGCATGCCAGGGTGTGCTGAAACCTTTTCTGTTTAGAGGATTGGAAGATTGAAAAATTGGAAGATTAAAAGATTGCCGTTCTTTAGGACGTTCGTTTAGATCTTAGAGATGGCGATGCCGTCATAGAAATTTCCAAATTGGAAGATTACAGTTCTATTAGATAAACCTGTTAAGCCTGAGGGTCAGTTTCATGATTTAGGTTAGTAAACCTCAAACCTCAAACCTCAAACCAATCTGTAAGGGTCAATTTCAGGATTCATAGTAACCTTAAACATCGAACCTCAAACCAATCCGGGGTGAGATCCACGATTCAGTTTAGTGAACCTCGAACCTGAAACTTTAAACCTCAAACCAATTTGTTAAAACAGATAACTTTTCAGTACCATCTCAATCTCGTTATAAAATAATTGCTCGTTCCCATCGGAAAGAGAAGCGGTATCCGACTCCCCAATCAGTTTTATAAGTCCTATATAATGAGCTGTATCAACCGGCGCAATTAAAAGCTGTTTCAATTTCTGCTTGATGAATTCAATTTTAATGGATGACAATTCCTTTATATTAAAACGGTTCAAAACATATTCCTTTAGATAACGCTCGTCCAGGAAATCCTTGATTAGATCATTCCTCAATTTGCGGATCAGATCAATTATATTTCTTTCTGTCCATCGAATTTCTTTTACTTCCATACTATTTATATTTTACAATCCATCGCATCAAGTTGATCCATGTCGGATGATATTCAGAACGTTTTAGAATGCCATTTAATATGGGCTGGATCTTCTTTAATCCAAACTCTACGAACGCTTGCCTTTCGGAAACTTCCCGCGACTGACTCGCCAGGTATTTTCTAAAATCATCCTTCCAGCCCTTGGTATTGAAAGAGAATTTTTCGCTGAGAAAATTCCATATTTTTTCCATATGCATTTCTTCAAATCCATTTTCAACATCCCGCGGCAATCGAACCATAACTAATTATATTAGTTGTTTCAAATGTAACAAAACTAATTTAATTAGCTTTTACTTTTCTCCTTTTATTTTCCGAGGCTACTGCTATCCACAGCCAGTGATCATTGGTTGGCTCGTATTAGGCTGTGTATAAAAATTATTTTATCTTTAATCACTTTTAGCGACTCACAAGCGTTTTACTTAACCTTTCCAGTTCCATCAATCGATTCATTCACCCTCATACGATTCACATGAAGAAAGTCTATCTGTGCCTGTTTTTTTGCGTGTATACTTCCATGGCCTTTAGCCAAGACTCATTGAAAGTTTCGGTCCGGCATATGACCATGGAGTTGAACATCAACCCTTTCCAGGGAGACCTTGACCTTAATAATGCACTCAACCAGATAAAGCTCCGATATTTTATATCGGATAATTTTGCTGTCAGGCTGGGATTTAATGTCGATTTAAAAAAGAAGGAAGCCAATGTTACCAATCCCTATGGTACAAATCCTTTTATATCAAATGAGGTCAAGAAGTATAGCGGCATGACCGTCAACCTAGGGGTTGAAAAACATTTTACCGGCACCAAGAGATTGTCGCCTTATGTAGGATTTGAAATTGCTGTGGGAACGAAATCCTCCCACTACTCCTTCGATGACGGAACTGTACAAACGAAAATAGAAGGAGCCTGGCGTACGGCAACGGTAGTAAACAACACACAGGTGTTTGGCTATGAAGAAAAAGCCTATTTTAGCTACGGACTCAACGTGGTGGCTGGATTTGATTTCTATGTAGCTAAAAATTTCTTTGTCGGATATGAGGGGGCGCTTCAGTACGCTCACTTCGATTATTCGGAAATTGATATTACAACTACCGGGACAGCCTTTCCTGAAGCGAGTCCCGATTCAGAGGAAACCGAAACTTCCTTCAGCCCGATGCTCCTCAACGGCATTCGAATCGGATATGTATTTTGAATGTTTAACGCGTATACTGCATGAATAAATTTGTATCATTCTTTTTAGTCGGATTGCTGGCGATCATTTCCTCATGCGATGAGAAAGATGAAATCTATCCGAAGGTCGAAACACTGGAACCAACTCTCACTTTTGCTTCCAGTTTTGTAGCAAAGGGTAATATCATCACAGTTGGGAACTCGCCCGTAGTTGATTTTGGATTTGTGATCGGCACCACCTCAAATCCCGATATCTTTCAGGCCACTAAAGTCGGAATAACTACCCCGGCCAGTCCAGGGCCTTTTGAGAAAACTATTTCTATACTGTTTTCAGGACAACCCACGATTTATATTCGCAGCTATTTGACCAACGAAAAAGGTACCGTTTATGGAGAGGTGAAAGAAATCGTCATACCTCTTTTAACGGCCGCGTCGGTTTCTCCTGCTAAGGCAAAGGCCTCCGAGCAAGTTACTATCACTGGCGTAAACTTCAATCCCATTGCTTCAGAAAATAAGGTAACGTTTAACGATAAGCAAGCCACTGTCTTAGCATCGACTGCCACCACACTGACGGTGCAAGTCCCGGATAAAATTTCAACGCCTGAAACTGTTACCATTGAAGTGACTGCAGGCGGGCAAAAAGTAACCCTTGATCAAGGCTTTACCTTATTGCCTACGGTTCTGGATTTTTCTCCTATGGTGGGAACCTTCGGAGAACAAATTATTCTGTCAGGGAAAGATTTTTCTTCCAATATGTCGATAAAAATTGGAGATAAGGATGCTACTGCTTTTAACATTTCGTATGGTTCCTTAACATTTAATGTACCTCCTTCTGTTACCGCTGCATCGTTGAAAATATCCCTTGTGATGGGAGCCGAAGTGATCGAAATTCCGGGAGAATTTACCATTACTCCTCCCACGATAACGTCGGTAACACCGTTGACTTCACTGCCTGGCACGAGCGTTGTTATCAAAGGAACGGGATTCAACATAGATGATTTCACCTTTATGTTTAATCGTATAAAATTTGGAACTGTTGACGCCGATATTTATAACTCAGGTCTTAATGAAATTACCGCCTTTGTCCCGGTTGGGCTAAGCGTAGGCACTCATAAGATCTCTCTTTTTACGGGTGTTCACACAGTAACATACGGTCCGAATTTTACAGTTCCGACCATTGCTATTACCGGCATTACACCGTTGTCAGGTATTGCGGGCACATACGTCACAATTACAGGCAGTAATTTTGGCCTGTTGCGACCGACACAGCCGTTCACAATTCTTTATGGTTCACTCCAGGTAGAGGTTTACAGCTGGTCGAATACCGCCATCAAAGTATTGATGCCCCTGGGAACACCACCTGGAACTGCCAAGTTCACATTGAATATAGCTGGTCAGTCCGTTGCTTCAACTGATAGTTATACGATTGTACCTTAAAGTGTGAACACACATTCCTCGCAGACAAAAAATGATCTTTGACTAACAATGGCGGAAAATTTACTTGCGCAATGTATTTTTCGGCATTACAAATTGAAGTAAAAGAGAAAGTATAACAACGGCCGCGCACCCGATTATATTGAACAGCAGATAAGCTATGTCTGTATAGCTAAAACAATACAGAACCAGAAGTTCCGCAGCAATGGCGGCCCAGAACACGGCATTACCCTGAACTCGTTTGATGTAAAATGCTGTCAGGAAAATTCCAAGAATAGTTCCGTAGAATAAGGAGCCGACGATGTTAACAAATTGAATAAGATTCTCGGCAAAACTGGCGAGCATTGAAAAAACCATTGCTAACAATGCCCAAAGAATGGTAAACCCACGCGATGCTTTTAAATAATGTTTCTGGCTAGCCGTTGAGTTTAATGATCGTTTGTAAATATCCATCGTGGTGGTAGTGGCTAAGGCATTGAGCTCGCCCGCCATCGACGACATCGCTGCGGAAAACATTACTGCCAGAAGTAATCCGATGACACCGTGCGGCAAATTTGTGAGTACAAAATTTAAGAAGATATAATCCCGGTCTTGCGTTTTAGCATTTGGGATAGCCTGACCGATCGTTGCTTTTACAGAATCGCGCAAAATAGTTTCTTCCTTTTGCAATTCTTTTACAGTGGTGCTGGCGGTTTTTATCTCGTCCTCATCATCCTCATGAATCGCTTGTACCAAACCCTGTACCGCTTTCCGTTTTTCTTCATACAGCACGCTGTAATTTTCTTCCAAGGTGGTTAGAACCTGCGCGCTTGAAGTCTCCATGGCGCGGTCTTTCAAAACACGATTGTGAAACACCGGGGGTTGGTTGAACAAATAAAATACATAAACCAAGATGCCAATAAAAAGAATAATGAATTGCATTGGAATTTTTAACAATCCATTAAAGATCAATCCAAGTCTGCTTTCTGCTATTGAACTTCCACCCAGATAACGAGCTACCTGCGATTGGTCCGTGCCGAAGTAAGAAAGAAAAAGAAACACGCTCGCGATTAATCCCGACCAGATATTATAACGGTCTCTCGTAACAGCGTCCAGCTTTTGCCAAAAAGTCAATGAATCAGTATTATCAATACCATCCGGTAAAATGTTCACCAAGTTTAACTTTCCTAACGTGCCGGCTATTTGAACGGTGTCACTAAAGGAAACACTGTCAGGCAACATATCAAACGCAAGAATTCCCGCCAGAATCATTCCGCTCATAATAACCGTCATCTGCTGACGCTGTGTAAGGCTCACTGCTTTCGTTCCGCCGGTTACTACATAAAGTATAACTAACGATCCTATTAAAATAGTAGTTAAACCGATCGGCCAACCTAATATAGTAGACAAAATAAGGGAAGGAGCAAATAGCGTGATTCCCGCTGAGAGACCTCTCAGCACCAGGAAAAGGAGCGCAGCAAGAGATCGGGTTTTCAGATCAAACCGGGTCTCCAGGTACTCATAGGCTGTATACACCTTAAGCCTGTAGTAGATCGGCACCATAGTAACCGAAATGATGATCATAGCCAATGGCAGTCCAAAATAGAATTGAAGAAACCGCATTCCATCTTCAATCGCCTGACCGGGTGTAGAAAGAAAAGTAATAGCGCTCGCTTGTGTAGCCATGATCGACACGCCGATCATCCACCATTTCATCGTATTGTCGCCCTTTAGAAAACCTTCCACTGTTTTGTTGCCGCGTGTCCTCCAGACTCCATACAGTACGATAAAAATAATGGTACCAAAGAGTACAGCCCAATCAATGTAATTCATACAAAGGATTGAGTTATCCAGTAATAAAATATTATTTGAACAACCAGCACGGCAAGTAGCAGCCAATACCATTGGCGCCAGGATTTAAAAATCGGAGGTTTATCTTCTTGCGTGTTGCTCATAAATAACGGTATGGGTATCGTACCGGTTAAGGGAGTTGTTATTAACTTTTTGGCCGCTTTGTTTTACCAAGCGATACGATGTTAGCAAACAATTTATAGGGGCCCGGAACACCTTCCGGCAACTGACGGAAGAATGACAACCCGGTATAGATATAATGGCCTTCTCCATATTTTGCCACCAACAATCCGCCGTCCTTTGGAGTCTCCCCCGTATCGTTCATTGACAGGATAGATTCGAAATTTGGATCCCATTCATTGGGAAAATACAGACCTCGTTCTTGCACCCACCCTTCAAAATCACGGGCTGTTATTTTATTCGGACTATTTAATATCGGATGATCCGGTTTCAAGATCCGCACCTCGCCTCGTTCCTCGGTAACGCGTTCGCGCGAAACTTTTAGAGGGTAAGGTGAAAAGTTATCGGTCGTTATGTTGCCGTTTGTATTGTATTGGACAACCACCGTACCACCAAGCTTTACATATTCTAAGAGGACGGGCATTATAAAACGAATACGTTCATTCACATTCAAGGCACGAATGCCGAGAACCACGGCATCCAATCGTTTCAGGTTGTCCAATGAAATTTCATCGTTTCGCATTTCCCACACTTCATAGCCGATAGTCCGCAACGCTATCGGAATGTCGTCACCTGCTCCCCGGATATATCCTATCTGACCTCCTTCTTTTTTCAAATTTATTCGGGAAAGTTTTGCCTCTGTTACGGGTAAAAGAGTTTGTGTCGGTATGTGATCATACGCTATTTTTTGAATCGCCCGGTCATATTTTTTTCCGTCTACCTCGGCGATAACCTTTAACGTGGACGTGATTTCATTTTTAGCGGGATAGATCTTAAAATTAACAATGCGCTCCTCCCCTCTTGCTTTCAATTCAAATGGAACAGAAGCAGGCTCGGAACGCCACTCGGGTGGAAGCTGTAATTTCAGATTTCCGCGAAGCATAGTTTCACTGGACGATTCGATTTTTACGTTTACGTCGCGGGAATTTTCATCGCCGAAAATGAGCACCTTTTCCGGTAGGCTTACAGATACCGGAGGGACAATTTCTGCAGGACGCCATAATTCACCTTTGACAGGATCGGTCCACTTATAAATCATGGGCCTGGTCAGTGTAAGTGTTTCTTCGCCCATTTTAAACTTAAAATAAACGGTGACGGCCGGATCATTTTGAGGTTTTCCAATAAGGGCTTTATCGGACACAGAAAAAATGCCCAAGCCATGCGCTTGTTGAAGCCAATAAGGATCGGAATAAGGCTTCAATGGGCTCATTGTTTTTTTACTCTTCAACGTGGTCAATATATCATCCTTCAGCGAAAGCGAAAGCGTTGAGTCAAGCGACAAATCTTCTGACTTTATTTGTTCAAGCATTACCTCCTTACTTGAGCGGTTTATCACTTCGAAGTTTACAGTCACTTCCTGACCGGGTGAAATCCAATATTGATTCGCTTTTACTTCCACGTACAAACCCAGGCAATCCTGAATGAGCTGTTCAACTTCCTTCAGCTTTCTACTTTTCCAAACGCTGTTTTCGAGATTTTGAATTTCCTTTCGAAGCTGGAATAATATGGGAACACTGGCGGACGGATTTTCCGCGTCAAAGCTTTGAATGGCGCTGGTAACCAGTGATTGCACTTTTGCACTCCCCTTTACTCTGCTCCATGACGTGTTTACTCCCTCAAAAATATCTTTTTCAGCTTTTTCGCCTTTTGCATACTCCAGGAATTCAGCATCGTATCCGCGCTGGCCTGGCCTTCCCCACCCTTGGCTTTTATGTTGACTGCTGCTAAGGGCGGAAATCTCTGAATTTGATTTTCCTAAGAGCTCGTTATAGGCGCCGACGTTAAGGGACACTATTCCCGGAGTCTGCTCATTGATTGTTGTATTCCACCACCGACCGGTATTGGTATAAAGACGTTTCACCTGCCAGGTGCCAAACTCTTTTATTTGTTCAGGGAACTTCTCCGCTTTCGCGGAAAGGTCGAAGGCCTCCTGTGCTAAGATCGCTGATCCGGTATGATGACCATGTCCGGCGCGCTCATCCGGAGGGAACCGCGTGATAATAACATCAGGTTGATATTGCCTGAAAATTTTAACGACATCAGAAAGAATTTCTTCCTTGTTCCAGATCTTGAACGTTTCATCGGCGGATTTCGAAAATCCAAAATCGATGGCGCGTGTAAAGAATTGCTGGCCGCCATCGATCCTCCGGGCCGCCAGTAATTCCTGTGTACGTATCAATCCCAGGAGGTCGCGGATTTCTGATCCTATTAAATTTTGGCCGCCGTCGCCGCGGGTCATCGAGAGATAAGCAGTCTCCATTAACCTCTCGTTCGCCATGAGTGAGATAATGCGTGTGTTTTCGTCGTCGGGATGTGCCGCTACATAAAGAACCGACCCAAGCGCATTGAGCTTTTTAAATTTTTGCTTTAACTGAGCGCCATCAGGTTGGTTCTGGGCGTTTGTTATGGATGAAAATGATAGAATTAGTAATACACTGAACAGGCTTCTCATCAAGATTAATTTCTTGCGAATTAACATAGAAAAGTTGAAAAACATAAAAGAGCATCCAACGAATCCCTGCGGTGGTAGTCCTGCACCATGAAAGGATTGAAACGAGTATGATTGGGACAATTTGTTAACCTGCAAATCAGCATTAATTGCCAATCGTTATTAATTGCCGCAATTCCTTTCGTTATTCGACATTCGACGTCCGACATTCGACATTCAAAATTGTTGAATACAAGAATGTTGAAGGCACGTTTTATCTTGTATGAACAGGTTTTGAAAGTCCTCATACGTCCAAATCAGATGTTGGTAAAAAACATGTTTGACATTTGATCGAATAAGGTTAATTAGAGTCTGTCTTTAAAGTCAAGGTTCACGCAGAGGCCGCAAAGAAAAAG
>CAZAHL010000095.1:0-21538 GCA_964484845.1 uncultured Chryseolinea sp.
GTCCCCTACGGGACTAGGTTAATATCGTATTTCTGATTTCTACCGGTATATTGTCTCAAACGGGACGATAGATCTCTTCGTTATTGACTTTTGTGATAGATCTGTTAAAAATTTTCATTTGATTTTAAAGCCTCATACCTCAAGTTAATGAAACTTTACAAAGCAGACTAATGCAAACGTTTATGACAATCTTTTTTTCGCAAGGGCGATAAAATAATTCATAGAGGTAGGATTTTTTAACGAACCCGCACTGATTACTTTGGCGGCATCCTTCCCCATAAATATTTTTTTGACCGGAGTTTCTGTCTTCTTCCCACTGATGGTATACGGTATATCAGAAATAGAAATAATTTCATCGGGGACGTGTCTTGGACTGTACTCCCTCCGGAGAACAGCATTAATTTTTTGTTTAACCTCATCCGTCAGCATAAACCCTTCCTTCATGATGACAAACAATGGCATCCAGAACGCACCATTTTTTTCTTCAACACAAATGATAAGGCTGTCTTTGATTTCCGTTATTTTATCGACCGCCCGGTAGATTTCGCTTGTCCCGATTCGCACACCTCCTCGATTCAACGTCGCGTCCGACCGACCATAAATAATAACACCCCGATGTTCGGTGATTTTAATCCAGTCACCATGACGCCATACGTTCGGGAAGGTTTCAAAATAGCTTTCCAGATACCTTTTATTTTCCGGATCGTTCCAAAAATAGATGGGCATAGAGGGCATGGGACTTACAATAACCATTTCACCAACTTCACCTTCTACCGGGTTACCTTCATCGTCATAAGCTTTTAAATTGCACGCCAAGGCGCGGCATTGGATTTCGCCGGCATATACCGGCCACGTTGGATTTCCTCCTACAAAAGCACTGCAAACATCTGAGCCACCACTCATGGACGCCAGCCACACATCCGTTTTGACCGCGTGGTATATCCATTCAAAACCTTCTGGCGGCAATGTGCTGCCAGTGGAACTGATGGAACGAAGAGAAGACAAATCAAAATTCTTCAACGGTTCGATACCTTCCTTCATATTGGCTAAAATATAGCCAGCACTGGTGCCAAAATGATGTATCCTTCCATCTTGTATAAATTTCCAAAGCGCATTTAGACTAGGATAAGCTACGCTACCATCATATAAAACCATAACACCTCCGACCAGGAGGCTTCCATGAATGTAATTCCACATCATCCAACCTGTCGTCGTGTACCAAAAGCATCGTTCTCCCAATTTAAAATCATTATGGAAAGCTCCATATTTTAATTGCTCCAGTAGCACACCTCCATGAGAATGCACGAATGCTTTGGGTAGCCCAGTAGTCCCTGAAGAATACAAAATCCAGATGGGATGGGAAAATGGAACGCGGACAAATTTTAGTTCTCGTTCGGTACCCTCAGCTACATCTTTCCACAACGTAATTTGTTTTGCTGCTGTTATTTGTATCTGTTTTTCAGAAACCAGGATAACGTGCTCAACGGAGGGGAGTGCGTCGATTAATTCTTGGACCACACTGGTTTTGTCAAACGATTTCCCTCCGTATGCATAGCGATCAACAGCGATTAAGATCCTGGGGTTGATCTGTGAAAAACGATCGATGACGGCCGATGTACCAAAGTCAGGAGAACAACTAGACCAAACTCCACCTAGCGAAACCGTAGCGAGCAACGCAACGGTAGCTTCCGGAATGCAAGGCATGTAAGCTACAATACGGTCGCCTGGGGATACATTCCAGCGTTGGAGATGATGCTGAAGGGAAGCAACTTGTAACTCAAGCTCTTTCCAGCTAACTTCTTTTATGTC
Source organism: uncultured Chryseolinea sp. (assembly GCA_964484845.1). Classification (GTDB taxonomy): domain Bacteria; phylum Bacteroidota; class Bacteroidia; order Cytophagales; family Cyclobacteriaceae; genus Chryseolinea. The sequence continues at coordinate 1,810 of CAZAHL010000095.1, forward strand.
TGCCGATTCGGACTTATAAATAATCGCGGGCTGTAGGGAGGTTGTGTTTCTAAAAATATGTTCAGCGTAGTTAAGACTCACTCCCTCAAACCAGGATACGTTGAATGTATTTTGCGCGGATAACACCGATGTGAAAGTGCCGTCATGCTCGACCTTAAAATATTCCCAAATAGATTCCCAAAATCCTTCCAGGTTACTAATCGACCATTTCCATAGGTCGTGATAATCCGAAAAATAGAGCTTCTTATTTTCCGCAAGCCAGCGCATGTAGTGGCTAAGATTTGACTGCTCGATAAAATCTTTAGATGGAGACCAAAGCATGGTTAGTTGTCCGTTTCAGTTGATCTTCAATGCGATGTAAACGTAAACAATGTAGACGTTAAGTTACGACAGTATAACGTTTAACGAATAATGGATAACGCTTTTAACACCGCCACTTTATCCAAATAGAGTTGTTTTTTCAGCTCTTCGAGATCATTAAACTTAATGTCGTTGCGGATCAGATGATGAAAATGTATGGTGAGAGTTTCTCCATAAATGTCATCGTTAAAATCAAAAATATTAACTTCGATGTTACGCTTCACTCCGTTGATCGTCGGTCGATTACCAATATATAGCATGCCTTTAAGCAGCTTATGTGAATATTGAATCGTAACCGCGTAAATTCCGTCTGCGGGTACCAACTTATAATAGGAATCAATTTCGATATTGGCTGTTGGGTACCCCAGGATCCTGCCAAGCTTGTCTCCGATAATAACTCTTCCCGTGATACTATAGGCGTGGCCTAAAAAATGGGAGGCCGTTACAATATCGCCTTCTTCCAAAGCTTTCCGAATTTTAGTAGAACTCACGCCAACATGATCTACATCCTGGCGGGGAATTTCTTCTACCTCAAACCCATATTTTGGCCCGTCCAGTTTTAGTTGCTCAAAGCTCCCTTCGCGATTTTTACCAAAATGGTGGTCGTGACCTATGACAAGTTTTTTGGTTCCGATTGTTTGCACCAGAATTTGAGTAATAAACTCTTCTGAAGATAGTTGTGAGAATTCTTTGGTGAATGGAATTCGTATCAAATGATGAATTCCCTGTGCTTTCAATAATTCTGCTTTCTCTTCAAAGGTATTCAGCAACTTTAATGCTGTATCTTCCGGATGAAGCACCATCCGCGGATGCGGCCAAAATGTAATTACGACCGTTTCGCCATTTTTTTTATTAGCAATTTCCTGAAGCCGTGATAGGATTTTTTGATGTCCAACATGGACCCCGTCAAATGTACCACTGGTTACAACGGCGAAGGATAGCCTTACAAAATCTTCAATCCCGTGGTAAATTTTCATGATATCATAAAATTGAATTTAAAGTTAACGATGGATGCCGAAACTTTTAAAGGTCTAACGGAGCCATATACTTTACAGTTAACATTGATCCACCGTTAAGGCATCTTCCAGTTTGAAGTCACCTATACGTGTGCGGCATAATTCGGATAAGTAAGCTCCTACCTGAAGTTGATCACCAAAATCACGGACAAGGCTCCGGATGTAAGTCCCTTTTGAACAGCTAATTCTGAAGCTGACTTCGGGTAAATTGATGCGGGTAATCTCAAATTCTTTTACGGTGACATCCCGATGTTTTAGCTCAATCTCTTTTCCTTCCCGCGCAAATTCGTAGGCTCGTCTTCCCTTTATTCTTATCGCGGAATGCTGAGGAGGTAGCTGACTTATATTTCCGATAAAGCGAGCAGCGGTAAGTTTAATTAAATCATCGTTCACACTGCTAATGTCTTTTTGGTCCGTAACAGGTGTTTCCAGGTCATGAGACACGGTGATTTGTCCGATGATAAGCTTTCCAGTGTATTCTTTTTCCTGGCCCATAAACTCCTCAATACGCTTTGTCATTTTACCAACGCAGATAATCAATAGTCCGGTAGCCAATGGATCAAGCGTACCAGCGTGCCCGATCTTTTTAATCTTTAATTTGTAACGCAGCTTGTTGACGACATCAAAAGAAGTCCACTGCAAGGGCTTGTTTATAAGTAAAATTCGGCCGGGGTCTTCAGCTGTAGTATCCATTTAAACAACGGATAGTCCAACGCCTGCGTAATAAAGAATAAGGATGATAATACCAACGATGATCCTGTAGTACCCAAATACTTTAAAACCGTTTTTGGTTAAAAAGGTGATAAAGGATTTAATCGCCAGAATAGCTACAAAAAAAGCTACGACGTTGCCTACGATCAAGAGAGATATTTCCTGCGATCCAAAAACACTTCCTTCATCATAAAATTTATACATTTTATAAAGTGTAGCGCCAAACATGGTGGGCACCGCTAAGAAAAAAGAAAACTCGGCAGCCGTTTTTTTATTAAGTTTTTGTGATAATCCTCCAATAATCGTAGCTGCTGATCTCGACACACCAGGCACCATAGCAATGGTCTGAAAAAATCCGATCTTTAGCGCAGCGGGATATGTAATAGATTGCTCGACAACACTTTCTTCATTTTTATGAAAAATCTTGTCAACAAACAGGAAGAATATTCCTCCCAGTATAAGCGCGTACCCAACAACATCAACGCGTTCCAGCAACTGGTCGATTACATCATTTAATAAAAAACCAATCACCGCCGCTGGAAGAAAAGCGACAAGAAGTTTTAGATAAAAGTGAATGGTTTGCTGAAATTCTCCTGGCTTTGGTAAAAATTTCTTCCAGTAAAGAACGATCACCGATAAAATGGCACCGAACTGAATGGCAACGGTAAACATCTTTGTAAACGGGTCAGATGCAATTCCCATTAACGAAGAACCAATTATCATATGACCCGTGGAAGAAACTGGCAAAAATTCGGTAATGCCTTCAATGATGGCCAGAAGTATTGCTTGAATGATGGACATGAATCGAAATTTTAAAAATGAGGACTATCCAGGAAATGAATTTTAAAATTCATTTGGTAGGCTTACGGAGTATGGCAAAAATTTCAATAACAAACCCAGCCATAACAATGATGGGCCCAAGCGTTAGTCCCAGAAATCCGAAACCGTGTTGTTCGCCATCAATTGACATAACTACAAACCCAACAACTAGGGTGAGTACACCTATAACCATTAACTGGTAATTCTTTTTGCCAAAAGGAAGTTTACTTTCCATCGTATTTTATTTATCAATATAATTCGTCGAGTGACATTTTTAAGTATTTGTGAATGGAAAAAAAAGTGCTGATTGTTGCAACTACTATTCCCATAACAGACAAAATCATAAGCAACGTCAAAAACTGACTTTGATTGTGAAGCAGTGTAAGTTCGTCAATCTTCTGCTGAGCATAGGACGAAAATACCCAGAGTAAAAAAGAAGCTATCACGCCTGAAAGAAGTCCATAGCCAAAAGCACGCAATAAGAATGGTTTTTGAATGAACCATTTTTTGGCACCGACCAACTGCATGCTCCTGATAAGAAAACGCTGTGAGAACAATGCAATACGCAGGGTGCTATTGACGAGTAGAAAGTTTATCACAATTAACAAGACCGCTAAAATTAAAAGGGCGATCGAAATGTTTGTAAAATTTTTATTGACCTCATCAAACAGATGTTTTTCATACACCGCCTCTAACACTCCGTTTGTGTCTTCGAGTTCAGCTTTAATTTTTTTCAAATTGGTTGTGTCTTGAAAAGCCGGATCAATTTTTAAGATGTAGGCATCCTTTAAAGGGTTTTCACCGAGGATCTCCTTATAATCGCCAATTTGCTTAATCAGGTCTTTTTCTGCTTCCTCTTTGGATACAAACACCAACGATGCTTCGCCGGCTGCTACAAATTTTTTGGAACCAATGGTTCGTTCCAACTGAGCGCGTTGCGTTTCTGTCAATGTACTTTTAAGATAGACTTTGATATTGAGGTTATCGCGGACTATTCTTCCAAACTGATTCGAGTAAATTATAAGAGTGCCAAATAGCCCTAAAACAAAAAGTGCCAAGGTTATGCTGGTTACTACACCCAGGGCTGGGTAACCTCCTAATTTTTTTTTATTGGTCTTATACATTTTAAAGGCCCAAAGTTAGGAGAAAATTCTAAATCAAAGGGAGCTAAATGCAAGTAGTGTCCTGTTAAGCGAATTCTGGCGTGCTTAAAGCTATGAGCTTCGAGCCATGAGCTTTGAGACAATCGCTAGAAACTCGCGGCTCAAAGCTCGTAACTGTTTAAAAATGATCCGGCCAAATTGAACGGAATGCCCTGCTTATAAATGAAAAACCCCGCACAGGGCGGGGTCTTTTTCATAGCTTCACTTGAAGTCGGAACTACCTTGATCCGCGATAGTCCTTCAGCTTTTTGACAAGTGTTGGATCGTTGATAGGAGCAAGGGGTTTTATCTTTTCGTCTTCTTCATTTAATAAATAGTAGCTGTCTTTGTAGAAAAGGAATACGGTTCTTTTGTTATCGCTGAAGAATTCCATGATTTCGTATAAGTTCTTCTCGAACGCTCCATACAGATGCAGCTTGCTGTCTTTAAACTGATAATGGAAATTGTATCGCTTATCTGTATTTTCGATGGCAACAACAATGGAAGATTTCGTAGATGTTAACGTCTGTCCACTGCGATCTTCGGATTTCTCAGCAGCTGAGTTTTCGTTCTCGGCAGTCGGATCAAAAATATCCAAGGTTTTAGGTTTTTCAGCTTCTGCAGTATTCTCCTTTGCTGGATTTTGAGGAGAGACAGTTTCTTCTTCTTTTACAATATTGTCACCGGGGGATGAGATCTTCTCCTCTTTTTCGAGTGGCAATGGATCTTGTGCTTGAGATTGTTCCGGTTCAACCGCAGGCGGTGAGTCTTGTTTTATCTCATCCTGTTTTGCGACAGATTGAACTTCCGCTTTATCGTTGTTGAGATAGAGAAAAATCCCAGTACCAAGTGCACCGACCACAGCGACCCAAAGGACTACCTGTGTAACAACAGAAGATCCACTGCTCTCCAACGCAGCAGCGGGCACGTTATTAAACATGGCTTTTAACTCACTGACACGCGCCTCACGGATTTTTTCGGCAACCTTGTGTTGAAACTGAAATTCTTTCTTAAGCGAAGAATCGGACTCTAATTTTTTCTCAAAATCAATTTTGTCCTGAGCTTTTAGCCGGTTGCTAACGTATTCGTCAAGCAGTTCCAAATCTTTTTGTGATGCCATAAATTCTAATCTAAAAAGTCCTGCTCAGAGTACTGAGCTTTCACTAAATCATCTAATTTTTTCTTGCACTTATACTTTTTTGTTTTGGCTGTATCCGTGTTAGCGAATCCCAGCTTGTCAGCAATATCCTGCATGGACATTTCTTCAAAGTAGTAGTACATCAATACCTTCTTACAGGTTCCATCCAATTGATCAATGCATTTCGCGATGATCTTCTCCCGCTCCAGCGTCTCAGTATCTAACGTAACGGAAGCATCTTTTTCTTCATTCGTGAAGCGTTTTTTTCGATCCAGTTCTTTTCTCCACAGATTCTGACAAATGCTGTAAATATAAGTGCTCATCTTTGATGTCAAAACCAGGTTGCCTGAAGTAGCCTTTTGCCAAAAAACAACCAATGCATCCTGATAAACATCTCTCGCCTCATCTTCTGTTCCACTGTTGGTGATGACTAGTTTAGTCATCATCCGGTAATATTTTTTATACAAAAACTCAAGAGCTTTTTCATCGCCTTTGCATATGCGTTCAAAAATCTCTGCTTCGTTCATGACTGAGCTCGTTCTGTATACCATCGTGAAGTGCCTTAGTAACCTGTTACGCTACGTTTTTGTTAATTTTACGGTCAATGTCTTTATCGGGGGACTAATGAACCTTCTTCCATGTTTGGGTACGGAAGAATGGTCCCCAGTATCCTCTGACTTTTAATCCACCATCTACTATCCATAATTTGCACCGATAAATTTTTCCATCTTGAGGATCCAAAATACTGCCCTGAGAATACTCATTATCAGCTTTTTGCAAGTCTTTAATAATCTCCATTCCGATGATTTTTTTATTAAACCTGGGGTCTTCAGCAGGGCATTTGTCGCACTTTGGGTCCGGATCTTCAGTCGTAAATATCTTTACAATTTTGCCATAAATTTTCCCATTTCTTTCGAATATCTCAATAATGGATTTCTCTTCACTTGTTGATTCATCCACGGTCTTCCATTTACCAATCACGGAAGTTTGACTGTAACTTAAAAGTGTTGAAAATAAGAGCGGAAGAACAAGGTTCATAACCGAAATATAAAACTATACTTTGTAAAGTTCGCCCTTGGAAATTTTGATTGGCTCTATGACTGGATTAAAAAACAAAAAGCCCCGCAAGATCGGGGCTTTTTGTTTTGCTTTATTATTTCACAAAGGCCTCAGTATCTGTTGATGCTTTGCTCACCGTTTCAATTTTCACTTTTGCTTTATCCGCTTTACCGGTAGACGCAGGTTTATCTACAACAAGGAGTGGAGCAATTACAAGCGCAACCACCGACATGAGTTTTAGCAAAATGTTAAGAGAGGGACCAGAGGTATCTTTAAAAGGATCTCCTACAGTATCACCAACCACGGCAGCTTTATGAGGCTCCGATTTCTTGTAATACATCTTACCGTTAATCTCTACCCCTTCTTCAAAACTTTTCTTGGCATTATCCCAAGCTCCTCCTGCATTGGATTGAAAAATTGCCATCAGCACTCCAGTTACTGTCACTCCTGCCAGCATACCACCGAGGGCTTCTACTCCGAAGCCTGGCAAGAAAGCGATAACCACCGGCGCAACTACAGCCATTATTCCTGGTAATACCATCTCGCGAATGGCTGCTTTAGTCGAAATATCCACACATTTACCATATTCCGCTTTACCATCCGCTTCATGAAAAACTCGTTGATCCTCAACTGACCATTCCTCAACTGGCTTATCTCCATGTTTCCGCATTAACTCGAGCGCTGCTTTTAAAGCAGGTATGGTGGTGAATTGACGTCTAACTTCTTCAATCATAGCCATGGCAGCACGGCCTACAGCACCCATTGCCAGAGCAGAAAATACAAATGGGAGCATACCTCCAATAAAGAGTCCGGCCATTACATTGGCTTTCGATACATCAATGGTGCTGAGGTGAGCCGTTGTCATGAATGCACCAAAAAGCGCAAGGGCAGTAAGGGCAGCAGAGGCGATGGCAAATCCTTTGCCTATCGCAGCAGTTGTATTTCCTACGGCATCTAGCTTATCGGTTCTTTGACGAACTTCTTTTGGAAGCTCAGACATTTCTGCAATACCGCCGGCATTATCGGAGATCGGACCGTATGCATCGACGGCCAACTGAATACCGAGATTTGAGAGCATTCCCACTGCGGCGATCGCAATACCATAAAGTCCACCGAAATAAAAGGCCCCGATAATAGAAAACGCAATTATCAGAGTTGGAATCGCTGTGGACATCATGCCCACGCCAAGGCCCGCAATAATATTTGTGGCAGCACCTGTTGATGATTGCCTAACAATCGAATTAACAGGACCTTTACCCATAGCCGTGTAATGTTCTGTAACCAGCCCTACTAAAACTCCACCAACGAGTCCAATAACCGTTGCCCAAAATACACCAATAGCTGTATAATGATTTCCTTTTTCGGGATCTGTCCAGGCATATAATGGGTCTTTAAACCACCACTCTGCAGGCAGCATCCAAACGATAATAAAATAAGAAGCAATAATCATCACGATAGAAGAAACGAATTCTCCCATATTCAATGCTCTCTGGGGATCTCCGCCTTCTTTGACTTTTACAAAAAATGTTCCTAGAAAGGACATCACGATACCGACACCGGCCAGTACCATAGGAAGTAACACGGCAGAAAGTCCCTCGAAATTATCTGAAAAACCGGGTACCATAAATGCAGCACCCAATACCATTGTTCCAACAATGGATCCGACGTACGATTCAAATAAGTCGGCTCCCATCCCTGCAACATCCCCAACGTTATCCCCAACGTTATCAGCAATGGTTGCGGGATTCAATGGGTGGTCTTCCGGAATACCAGCTTCGACTTTACCCACTAAGTCAGCTCCAACATCGGCTGCTTTAGTATAGATACCACCACCCACGCGGGCAAAAAGGGCAATAGAAGAGGCGCCAAAAGAAAATCCGGTAATAACGGTTATTACCTGGTTAAGACTCATTTGATCGCTTATTCCAAACATTTTGGAATACACTATAAACAGAACGCTTAAACCCAACACTCCCAGTCCGACGACCCCCATACCCATTACGGAACCGCCGGCAAAAGCTACTTCAAGAGCTTTACCTAAACTTGTGCGAGCGGCTTGTGTCGTCCTTACATTAGCTTTCGTAGCAACACGCATTCCGATAAAACCAGCAAGTGCAGAACAAAAAGCTCCTAAGACAAAAGAAAGTCCAACAAGTGGATGAGAACCTTCGCTATCAGCGGTGAAGGCCAGCAAAAGGGCTACGCATACAACGAAGATTGCTAATACTTTGTATTCGGCCTTTAAAAATGCCATTGCCCCTTCAGCAATATGTCCGGCAATTTTTTTCATTTTATCGGTACCCGCGTCTTGCTTATTGACCCATGCACTTTTCCAAACTACGAAGAGCAGACCGAGCACCCCGAACATTGGTAATAGGTAAAGAATGTTTTCCATATTGATTTAGGTTAGCTAATATTTTAAAAAAAACCGAGCCTAATCAAGCACGGTTTTTAAAGTGTCGCAAATATAGAAGAAGAAGTATAACCCACAAAATCCTTAACCTAAACGTCATTTATCATTGAAATATTTGTTTCAAAGTCAGCCAAAGACTCCGTTTTTTCAGGTCATCAAGTTCATTTAACTCATCGGCTATAACCACGGAGATGTCCTGGATTGAAAGATGCTCATACTTGTTAGAAACATTTTTCAAGACGGCTCCAAAAACGATGATATGGGTCGGGGTAAGGGGGCGAAAATCTGTTACCGAAAATTCCTTGCACACCTTGATTTGCACGGATGCTAAACTGAGTCTTACAGAGCCAAGAATCTTGGATAACAATATTCTATCCCCCGAAGTAATTTCTTCCCAAGGCCTGGAGATGATGACAATTACTTTTCCGGGAACTCGATAAAGCTCTTCCTGATAAAGACTCTCTAGAATGGATGGTTGTGTCATAACTATTGGATATCGAAAATCGATTTTAATTCCTTTGCTTCAGAAGGTTTCATCCTCCCGGCTAAAATCAGCCTAAGCTGTCTCCGCCGAAGAGCTCCTTCATATAAAGCTTTTTCTTCGTCAGTCTCCGGTTCGACTTCCGGAACATCAATAGGTCGACCCAATTGATCCACGGCGACAAATGTGAAAAACGCATTGTTGCTCTCCGTTTTTGTATTGGAGGGAATATCTTCTGCTTCAACATCGATCCGTACTTCCATCGAAGAATTGAATGCGCGTGTTACTTTGGCCTTGAGGGTGACCACATTGCCGAGCCTAATCGGATGTTTAAAGGAGATATTGTCTACGGAAGCGGTAACTACAATTCTATTGGAATGCTTTTGAGCAGAGATGGCTGATACAATATCCATCCAATGCATCAATCTCCCGCCCATGAGATTATTCAGGGTATTTGTATCATTCGGAAGAACCAATTCAGTCATGCTAACGATTGATTCGCGTGGAAATTTTTTCTTTCGGGACATTTCAGGATATTTTAATTTGTACGGCTAACATTTAGTCTCTAAAGTTTCCTCGATGCCCCAAACGCTGCCAATAAGCTACTAATCGTTAGTTCGTGCAAAAATCATAAAAAATACTTTGCAATCAAGTTAATCATTTCATTATTTCGGGTCCTCAAATGCACGCGACCAACTTCATATCCTTTTCTTCAACTTTCTTTACGAAAGCCAAAATCGCTTGCCCAGCTACTATTATTATTACTACAACCATTATTACGGGGTGACCCGTGCGCTACTTTTATACCCCAGCCATGTCTACTAATGTCCATCTCCAGGAGTTGGATGAATGACCAAGTCAAATTGAAAACTATAAATTTTAACTGCATTTTTTTTCATGAAGGTTCTGAAATTTGGTGGCTCGTCGGTAGCTACTCCCGCTAGGATCCAGTCGGTCATAGAAATTGTCAAACCCTATTTACAGGGTGAAGTTGCCATAGTATTTTCTGCCTTCGGAGGAGTAACGGATATGCTGATTCAAATAAGCACGTGGGCGCTTGAAGGGAATCTCGACTATAAAAATAAATTGGCCGAATTAGAGAAGCGACACCTCACAGCGGTGCGCGAGCTTGTTGATATCCAGAAGCAAAGCGGCATCCTGGCTCAAGTTAAATTTATGATGAATGAACTTGAGGATGTTTTACATGGAATCTACCTGGTAAAGGAGCGGACAACGCGAACGCTTGATTACATTATGAGTTTTGGCGAGCGTATATCAGCCTATATTATTTCAGAATCGATTAAAAATGCCGGTTATCCGGCTGAATTTTTAGATGCGCGAAAGGTGATCAGGACTGACAGTAATTTCGGACACGCCAAGGTTGATTTTGAGGTGACTAACAAGCTTATTCGGGAGTATTTTAAACATCATCCTGAATTGCAGATCATCACCGGGTTTGTCTCTACATCGGAGAGTGGAGAAACTACTACTTTAGGAAGAAGCGGATCCGATTATACGGCTGCAATTTTTGCCGGAGCATTAAGTGCCTCGGATTTGGAAATCTGGACCGATGTAGATGGTATGATGACCGCAGATCCCCGAAAAGTTAAAAAAGCTTTTACGGTTCCACAGATGAGTTATGAGGAAGCAATGGAGCTTTCGCATTTTGGTGCGAAGGTTATCTTCCCGTCCACCATGCAGCCAGCCATGGTAAACCAAATACCAATCTGGATTAAAAACACATTCAATCCGTCGTTCAAGGGAACAGTCATTCATTCCCAATCGACGAATGGAAAGATGATCAAGGGAATTTCCTCCATGAATGGGGTAAGCTTACTGAGTCTTCAAGGGAGCGGACTTTTAGGGGTGGTGGGGGCATCAATGCGGCTGTTTGCAACACTCGCCCGTGAAAACATCAGTGTTATTTTGATCAGTCAGGCTTCCTCCGAACATTCTATTTGCTTTGCAGTCGAAAATAAATTTGCCGGAAGAGCGAAGGTCGCTATTGAAAAAGAATTTCAATATGAAATCCGGAACGAAGAAATTGATGAAGTGCCGGTGGAAACGGATTTATCAATTGTAGCGGTTGTCGGGGATGGCATGAAACACAGTCCCGGAACCAGCGGCCGTATGTTTAGTGCGTTAGGAAAGAACGGTGTCAACGTAGTCGCCATCGCACAAGGTTCGTCGGAGCGTAATATTTCTGCCGTCATTCCGCAAGTAGACGTAGCAAAAGCGCTAAACTCCCTGCACGAAGCTTTCTTCTTGTCCGATCGCAAGTTGCTGAATGTATTTTTAGTCGGGACGGGTTTAATTGGCAATTCACTAATTGAAATGGTCGATGATCAATTTGTCAAATTGGCGAAGGAAAATCTTCTCGAGATAAACATTGTTGCTGTAGCGAACAGTAAAAAGATGTTGTTTGAAGAAGATGGCCTCAACCGGAAAACTTGTATTTCTAAAATGAAAGAACAGGGTGAGGCGATGAGGATGACTGCATTCTTCGAGCAAATGACTTCCTTGAACTTGTCGAACAGCATTTTTGTGGATTGTACATCGAGTGAAGAGGTGACCTCTTTTTATGCCGCTATATTGGCTGCGAATATATCAATCGTAACTCCGAATAAGAAAGCCAATTCCGCTTCAATGGAAAGCTATCGGAATTTGAAAGACGTAGCTTTTAAACGGGGTGTGAAATTTTTGTATGAAACTAACGTGGGCGCTGGATTGCCGGTGATCAACACCATGAACGACCTTTTGCTGAGTGGGGACAAGGTGCTGAGAATTGAAGCTGTGCTGAGCGGAACATTGAACTTTATCTTCAGCTCCTTTGAAGAGGGTCGAAAATTCAGCGATGTTGTCCATGAGGCCAAGGCGAAAGGATACACTGAGCCTGATCCCAGAGATGATTTGAATGGAATGGATGTAGCCAGAAAGATTTTAATCCTTTCGCGAGAGACGGGTCTTGAGATGGAGTTAGCGGAAATTACCGTCGAAAATCTCGTACCCGAGAGCTGCCGGGGCGAAATGAGTATCGATCAATTTTTTGAACGCCTTGAGAAATACAATCCGGACTTTGAACTGATGCGAGTGAAGGCTTCGGACCGCGGAGAAAAACTTCGTTATATGGCCATCCTGGAAGGGGGAAAAGTAAAAATTAAATTGGGCTCTGTTGATCAAAAACATCCGTTTTATTCCCTCTCAGGCAGTGACAATATTATTTTAATGACGACTGAAAGATATCACGATAGGCCTATGGTAATCAGGGGTCCCGGAGCAGGCGCAGCAGTTACAGCCGCTGGTGTTTTTGCCGACATTATCCGCATCGGGCATTATGCTAAATAGGGCTAATAGTTAATGGTTAATCGTTCAATGTTAATAGTTGTATGATGTTCTGAGGCTATGTGTTCTCTTTTTGACACCTTCAATTACAGATAACGATTTAACGGAGAACGATTAACGATTAACGGATAACGATTAACAATTTTAAAACATGAAATCAATAAGAGCATTTGCCCCCGCCACGGTCGCGAACGTTTCATGCGGCTTCGATATTTTCGGGTTTGCTGTGGAGGCACCTGCCGACGAAGTTATCATTACATTGACCGCCAAACCGGGCGTTACCATTAAACAGATCACAGGAGATGATGGGCGATTGCCATTAGAGCCTTCCCGGAACACATCCGGTGTAGCGGTACAAGCATTCTTAAAAGAAATAGGAAGCAGCCAGGGGGCTGATATCGTCCTTCATAAAAACCTCCCGTTAGGAAGCGGCATGGGATCGAGCGCCGCCAGTTCGGTAGCGGCTTTAGTAGCCATTAATCATTTGTATGATAGTCCATTTTCGCGTGAGCAATTGCTTCCTTTTGCAATGGAAGCAGAACGCATTGCCTGCGGTTCCGCGCATGCTGATAATGTTGCGCCTTCGTTGCTTGGCGGTTTTGTGTTAATAAGAAGCTATTCTCCGTTGGATGTTGCAAAAATTCCTACACCCGCGGGTCTTTTTTGTACCCTTGTCCATCCACACCTGGAATTAAAAACAGAAGACTCAAGGCGTGTATTAAAATCTTCTATCCCAATGAAGGATGCGATAACTCAATGGGGAAATATTGCCGGGCTCGTCGTTGGATTAATGAAGCCTGATTTTGGACTTATTACACGATCTTTACAGGATGTTATCGCTGAGCCTATCCGCGCTGTGTTGATCCCTGGGTTTGATAACATTAAGGCTGTTGCCATTCACAACGGCGCCCTGGGATGTGGTATCTCCGGTTCCGGACCTACCATTTTTTCGTTAAGCACAGAACTTGATATTGCGGAAAGGGTAGGGGCGGAAATTCAAAAGCAGTTCGTGGGTATGAAACTCAAGAGTGATGTCTTTGTTTCAAAAATTAATCAAATGGGTGCCAGGATTGCCAATGAGCTCGATAACTAAATTTTAAGTGGAATGAAATTTTACAGCACGAATAATGTCAATCACAAAGTTGATTTAAAGCAGGCGGTAACGCAAGGCCTTGCCCCGGACAATGGTCTATACATGCCAGAGCATATCCCGGTACTGTCAAAAGATTTTTTTGATACAATACATAGAAAATCTTTTCGTGAAATCGCTTTTGAAGTAACATATAATATTATCGGTGACGATATTCCGAAGGAAGAAATAAAAAGGATTGTCGATCATACCATTCAATTTGATGCTCCCGTCGTCCAGATTGAAGATAAAATTTTCGCGCTCGAATTATTTCATGGACCTACGCTTGCCTTTAAGGATTTTGGTGCCAGATTTATGTCACAACTATTGGGCTATTTTGCAAAACAACAGCAGGAAGAGATAATCATTCTCGTAGCCACTTCAGGCGACACAGGGAGCGCTGTTGCCAATGGATTCTTAGGAGTACATGGAACGCGGGTTGTTGTGTTATATCCGACGGGAAAAGTAAGTGAAATTCAGGAAAAACAATTTACAACCCTGGGTCAGAATGTTACGGCGCTCGAAGTGGATGGTACTTTTGACGATTGTCAACGGCTGGTCAAAACGGCGTTTCTTGATGCGGAGCTGCAGAAAAAATATTTCATGACATCCGCGAACTCTATTAACATCGCGCGGTTGATACCTCAGTCATTTTATTACTTTTATGCTTATGCTCAACTACAGCATAAAAACCTCCCGGTTATTTTCTCTGTACCAAGCGGGAATTTCGGAAATCTTACAGGTGGATTGTTGGCGAAAAGGATGGGCCTTCCGGTACACAAATTTATAGCATCCACGAATAGCAATGATGTCGTTCCACAATATCTGATCACCAAGTCTTTTAATCCCAGGTTTTCGCAGCAAACGATAAGCAACGCTATGGATGTAGGAAATCCCAGCAACTTTGTACGGATGTTGGATCTATTTGATCATGATTACGATCGATTGGTGGAACAAATTGTGGGGTATTCTTTTTCCGATGAAGAAACACGATCGGCAATGCAGGAGGTTTATAGATTAGGGGGATATGTATTGGATCCGCACGGTGCGATTGCTTACCTGGGCCTTAAGAAATTCTTAAAAGAGAATGAAACAGAAGCTGTTGGAGTTTTTGCTGAGACTGCACACCCGGCCAAGTTCAAGGAGGTCGTTGAAGAAACCTTAAAAACCTCCTTAAACATTCCTTCCCCTCTTCAAAAATTCTTACAGCAGGAAAAGAAAAGCATTCGGCTGAATAATACTTTCGAATCTTTTAAGGATTTTTTAATGGAGAATTTCAAGGGTAAATAAGGCTAACCTTTCCACCCTTGCTCGCCAAGTAAAGGCACGAAAGCAAAATTATCGAACTGCTTTTTAATAAGTTTTCCCTGGGTTTTACGTATCTGAATCATTACTTGTTTTTCCCTGTCTCCCACGGGTATCACCAGTATACCACCCTCAGTAAGTTGGTCGGTAAGTGCGGCAGGAACGATCGGAGCCCCGGCTGTCACAATTATCTTGTCAAAGGGAGCCTTGGACGGAAGGCCTTTTGATCCATCTCCGTAAAAAAATTGAGGCTTGTATCCCAATTGGGGTAGGAAGGCCCTGGTTGCCTCATAAAGTCTCCTGTTATATTCGATGGTGTATACTTTGGCCCCCATTTCAACCAGAATGCATGCCTGATAGCCAGACCCTGTTCCGATTTCCAATACTTTATCTCCAGGTCTTATCTCAAGCTTCTCCGATTGAAAAGCGACGGTATAGGGCTGGGAGATCGTCTGACCCTCCCCAATAGGAAAAGCCTTGTCTTGATAGGCGTGATCTATCAAGGCATTTTCAAAGAAGACATGGCGGGGAACCTTGCCAATTGCGGCTAAAACGCGTTCATCCTTAATGCCTTTTTCTGTGAGCTTTTTGACCAGTTTATTGCGCAATCCTCTCAGCTTATAATTGTCCTCCATCACTTGTTAATAAAATGTTTTTAATTTGTGGATCGTTTGTGGATAACATCTAACTAACTGATAAAGAGAAAGATACATAATATCGCAAAATTTTTCATTATGAAAATATGGCACAGCACGGTCGTAATACAGTTGCAAAAAGGACAATTTTTCAGGCTTTCCAAAGTTTAAAAGATTCTTTAGGAAAATTGAAACTTATGGTATTACTTTAAAGTTCTCCACAAGTGAAAAAGCTTTTTTGCCATAGCGTTCACATGTGTTTTATCTGCTCCTTACAGTTAGGTGTGATCTAAGAACACACACTACTGTATGGGCAGAATAAAATTTACTCCCTCATAACAGCCAAATTTCTAAGTGTTAGAATCCAATAAGGATAAAAGGAGCCCAATAATACGGTGCTGCATATTTATCTTGTTTGATCAGCTTTAATTTTGCTTCTCTGAGATGCTCACTAAAGTGCTGAGATGGTTTTTCGAGCAGATGACGATAAAAATCTTTCATGAGCGTGGCCGTGGATTCATCAGCAACGCTCCAGAATGATACCATGATATTTTTTGCACCGGCATATACCAGTGCCCTTGATAAACCAATTACACCTTCGCCTTTTATTATTTTTCCTAGTCCTGTTTGGCAAGCAGAGAGCGTTACTAAGTTTGCATTTAACTCCAGGTTATAAATTTCAGCCGCAAACAAGTTCCCCTCTTCACTGCCCGCATCGGTGTGCAGAAATATCCTTGACAGTGCCGGGTTACTTTCATCGACAATTCCATGGGTTGCAAAATGCAGGTAACTATAATTCTTTAGCCTTCCAGCTTTTACTAATTGCTTGGTTGCCTGCTGCCTGATAAACGTCGAATTATTTAGACTTTTAGAAGAAAATAACCGCGAAATTTCTTGAACTTCTGATTCCGTCGCCGGTAATTCACTTAGGCCAGCATTTTCAAAGGTTACCGGTGCACAGAGAAAAATAGAAGGATTAATGTTTGATTGGCCTTTTGATTTTTGAAGAATCAGAGCCGTAGAAAATTCATAACGGAGGGTGTATTTGCTCAACATATAAGGAAGCGAAGAGAAAGTATTTTCCTTCCTGATTTTTTTATAGAACAGTGTTTCAAATGGGATTATGCTTAGTCTGCCGGTAGGAAGAATAACGAGGTGCTTAATCGAAGATGATTGGATTTTCGGGACTAGTAAACGGGAAAGCTTTGCAGCAGTCGTCTTGTAAGTTTCCATTTCATTAAAGAACAGACTATTTCGTAAACCAGTGATATTCTTATTAAAGTCGTCAGGAATGGGATGGGATATCGCCTGAAACTTTTTTGAAGTAACCTGAAAAATATAGATCCGATTTTTTTTATCATCGGTGAAGTAGCTTACTACCGCAGTGCGAGAATCTAACTTGGCCTGTAGGTCTTTAATAGAAGGAGTAGCAGCATTAAATTTTAAGTTAAAGTAAGCCGGAAATTTAGTTTCTAGTTGCCGAATGAAATTTTCATAATTCCGATTCAACATGAACGCAGTTTCACGCAAATATTTTTCTTCGGATTCGGATGGTTTCAACGAGAGCTTCTGAGCGATTACAGCAATCTCGGCTTTTAATTTTTTCTCCTCCTCCAACAAATCGTTGGAGATGCCGGAAAAAGATTTGGCATTGGAATCAGATATCGCATCGAGCAGCACGGCAGATTTACTTTTCTCAGCAAAATAAAATGCGCGTTCAAACCACGGTCTCTTTTTAATTGCTAATTGTCCGGCTTCATACGCAATGCGAACGCCCGCTGCGTATACTTCTGCTGCAATACTTCCTAATAAAATCTTATCACTTTCGTTGGATATTTGTTGTCGAAGGTTGTCAATAAGCGTATCACACACCTGCAAGGTCTGCGAGGCGAGAACAAGCTCTTTGAAACTTAATGATTTGCCGAAGTATTTGGATTCAAGTGCTTCTGCCTTGTGAAGCAGTGAGAAAAGAAGGGTATTACCACTGTAATATTTCTTCAAGGCCGGATTACGTAACAGGCTAGCTTCATTAAAATCACTGCTATTCGCAATTAATCCAGCTTGATAGTAATCCAAACCCTCGTCAAATTTGCCGGATGCTAATTTCAAATTTCCGATTGAATTCAATACAGTAGCAATTTCCGGATGTTTTCGGCCATAGGTTTCCCGATACATTTTTAATGCCCGTTCGTAGTAACCTTCGGCCGAATTCTCATTTCGCATTTTCAAATATGTTTGACCGAGGTTGAAAAGAATGAACGCTTTGGTAGGATGTGGCTGCTGATAAATTTTTTCCCAAATAGCCAGTGCAGATTCAAAATTGAGGATGGCATCTCCATATAATTCGAGCGTTCGGTAAACAAACCCCATGTTGGTATTCGCAATAGCGATTTTAGGGTGCTCTTTGCCATGAATGTTTTCGTAGATAGCCAATGCTTTCTCATAATGGTCCAACGCTTTGTCCGCATCAGTTACGCTGTAAACCAAGCCGAGATCGTTATACGACGCTGCTATCAATTCACTGTTTTCTTTTACCAGGTCGCGCCGGATATCCAACGCTATGTCTAGCTGTTCTTCGGCTTGTGCGTACTTTCCAGTAGCAAGGTATAGGTTACCCAGGTGTGACAGGATTTGAGCGCCTTCCAATGAGTGTTGTTTCTTCTCCTTTTCTATGTTCGACAAGGCTTTTTGAAGCTCCTCAAGCGCCCGGTCGTTCCTGCCCTGATTTAGATATAAAAACCCTGTATTGGTTTGCGTGATCGCCTGGTGATGGGGTGTAGTAGATTTCAATGTAAGCACTTGCAATAAATTCCCTGCCTCGGTAAAACGGCCAGCCCGAATGAGACCTTCGGCTTTTTTGTTTTCCAGGATGGTGCGTTGATCTTGGTCTGATGTTTTTAGCAATGCTTTATCCACGAGATCGATGGCGAGGTCATACCGTGAATCAAGTAATAATGAATCGATTGTTTTTATAACGTTTTGAGGAAAACAGGAAGTACTGGCGAGGACCAGAAGCATGAGGGAAAGGAAAGTCTTTTTCTTTATCATTTTAAAAACGACGATAATAGCCTAGCGTTGAAACGAATTCACGTGTAAGCCCATCAGGATTGTTATCGCGTTGGACAAGTTTATGTCCGATTAGAAGTTTGATGCCGGATTTTACGTTAAAACTATATCCAGACGTGAAAATAGCTGACATTGCCAATCCCTTTGCACCAACCGGGGACACTTGATCTCCGTTAAGCTGGCGTATTTCATCGTTGTTGATCCGTAAAATGGGAAGTAGTCCCAGCGAGAAATTCAAGCGTGAGAACCTCCAATTACGTTCTACTCGGAACATAACATCGGTGCCGCGCTTCAATTCGTTGGCTTGATTATATTGGTTGATATAAGCCTCTTCGCTGGTTCCGTTCCACGCGCTCCAGAGAAACTGATTTTTATTGCTATTAAATGGATGTTGGATACCCGTAGCCACAAGCCAATTTCGACTGATAATCGAGAGGCCTGTGATAAAATCATACGTACCCAGACTGGTTTGATAATACATCGGCAAAGGCAGGCCCTCTGTTTCCTTGTCCGATCGGTTTGTCGGAATCTTGCCACCGACCGAGAAATTAATGTCGAATTGTTCGGAGCTATATAAATTCTTTGTCAAGCATATTGAGATATCACCCAGACCCGATGTGTTTGCTAAGCGACCTTGAACTGCCTGAAACGGAAGTTTTATTTGAAATGATGTTTTCGCGTTTAAACTAAAATTAAGATCGGTTGATGCCACATAAATGATGGGTGTCAAATTTGTTGTGCCGCGATAAAAGCTGATTTCGATTGACCTAAGTTTGACTTCTATTTTTTTATTAAACGGTTGATCGGGTTTCATGGCCCCCATGGTGCAAAAGCCAGCGTCGCTACATCCCTGCGCAATGCAGGAGTTCGAAGCAAGCAAAAGGATGATAGCAGAGATTATGAGGCAATTGCCTTGCATATATTGAGAGAAAAGCTAAGATAAAAATAAACCCGAAGTTGCCTTCGGGTTTATTCATTTAAATAATTTATAATCCAATACCAATGTCGTTTAGTTAGTTGTTGTATGTATTCCAAAGGCCTAATCTCCCACGGCCGGAGGGCCGCGCTTCTGGAAACGCAACTGAATTTTATCCGCACATGCCCCTGCCAGGC
>CAZAHL010000096.1:0-21426 GCA_964484845.1 uncultured Chryseolinea sp.
TCTTCCACTAAATTCCATTTCCCACTTACGGGGTTATGATGAATGTAATCCAGTTTCTGCTCGATCATTTTTTCACTGAAACATTTTCTTCCATCAAATGATAACCGAAATACCTGATGTTTCTTTCCGCGCTGTTTCTCCTTTTTTTCAACACCCTGCCTGAGCTGCT
This sequence comes from uncultured Chryseolinea sp., assembly GCA_964484845.1. Classification (GTDB taxonomy): domain Bacteria; phylum Bacteroidota; class Bacteroidia; order Cytophagales; family Cyclobacteriaceae; genus Chryseolinea. The sequence continues at coordinate 170 of CAZAHL010000096.1, forward strand.
CAAGAATAGTTTCTTTTCCCTGTTTCTTCAACGCATTGACGATATCATACGCCATGAATCTTTTGCCTTCGCCAACTAACTTATTTAAAGAGGTTCCTGTGTGCGTTGGAAATAATAGCGCATGGAAGTGATTGGGCATGATAACATATCCTACCACAAGACAACCATCATTTTTTAAATACTTAAACCATCGATAAACAGACTCGTAAGCTTTTGATTCTTCAAATAATGGAAGCCACTTGTAGCAGGTGACAGTACAAAAGTAAACCTCCGAATTTTCGCTCTGTGAAGTATGTAGTGACAACGGGTAATTTTCTTCTAATTTATTCAATTCCGGTTTTAATTGCAATGGGTTATATGTTGCAATTTGGAAAGCGGGTACCCCGAAGCCTCAGAGTCCCGGAGACCGGTGACTCTGAGGGGGAGCAACGTTCAAAAAAATTTAGTCTAATTGTTAATGTTCCGTTTTTATTTCTTTTGTTGTTCCTTATACAACTCTGTCTGTTTTTTAAGCAGAAAGTGTTGAATTGCTTCTGCATCAGCTTCACTCAGCGAATTACTGAAGTTTGCCATTCCATTTTGTGATAGAATCCCTTTTAATACAATATCATTAAACAACACGTGCTTGGCTTCAGGTAGCTTGGACAAGTCGGGATGTTGCGATAAATGACGATCGCCAAACTTACCGTGGCAAATGTCACAATAGAAATTATAGAGATAAGCTCCTCTCTCGATAAGTTCTTCCTTTATTTTTATAGCAGGTGGCGCTGGCGTTTCGATTGATTTCAGTTTTGGTGGCAGAGGCGTTTCCCCTCCTCCGATTTTAAAAGCAATGATCCGGCCTTTGTTCTCGTACTGAAATGCTACTGCATCGGACAAATAGCCGCTGGTCTCTGCTCCTCCGTACGCTGCCATCACGGCAACATATTGTTCACCGTCTATACTATACGTTGTAGGTGCCGCCATGATACCCGTGCCGGTAAATATGGATTTCAGCTTCTCCCCTGTTTTCGCGTCATGCACGTTAAAATATCCTGTTCGGGTACCCTGAAATACTAATTCAGGTGTTGACATGATTCCGCCATCGGGACCACCGTCCGGAAATTTCCAGGCAGCTTGTTGTGTGATGGGATTCCAGGCCAGCAAACTTTCTGTGCGAATTGTGTCTTCCGATTTTGTCACCTGGTCAAGAACATGCTTTCGAAACTTATACATCTCTGCATAATCCAGGTTTGTATTGTCTACATCGGGCAGCCATTGGTAGGTCTCGAAAGTTTTAAACACTTGAGGCACGGAGCGTTCAGGTATATAAACCAACCCAGTGACTGGATTGTAGGACATTGGTTGCCAAACATGTCCGCCACCCAAGTACGGCACTACTAGTTTTGGTTTGTCTTTATACCATTGTCCATTTTCTGTTAACACCGGTCTTCCGGTTTTAAGATCAACATGACTGGCCCAGTTGACCCGTGTATATTTTCCGGCCGAGATAAGTTCGCCTGTGGCTCTGTCCAACACATAGAAAAAACCATTCTTCGGAGCCTGCATCAAAACTTTGCGCGGTTTGCCCTCGATTTCTACATCCGCCAGCACAATATTTTGAGTAGCCGTATAGTCCCAGATCTCCCCCGGTGTTGTTTGATAATACCAAACCAATTTTCCGTTGTCGGGATTGATGGCTAGTATGGAAGCCAGAAATAAATTATCACCACCGGAAGGACTTCTAAACCAAATCGGGTATGGGGCAGCATTACCGGTTCCCACGTAAAGCAAATTAAGCTCGGCATCATAAGCTGATTCACCCCATACTGTTCCTCCCCCTCCGCTTTGCCAATGCGATTTAGGGTCCCAGGTTTTTGCAGCCTTTTCCATTTCAGCACTTTCATATCCATTGGCCGGGTCGCCCGGTACGATGAAGAAGCGCCATTTTTGTTCCCCTGTTTTTAAATCATACGCTGTAACATAACCACGCACCCCATACTCTGAACCGGAATTGCCAATCATCACAATACTGCCTGCCACCTGCGGAGAACTCGTAATGGTATAAGACTTTGTTCTATCGGTAAACGTATCGACAGTCCATAGCTCTTTACCATCTTGAGTATCTAAGCAAACGAGAAATCCATCCAGCGTAGCCACATAAACTTTTCCTTCCCAAACCGCCACGCCGCGGTTCACTGCGTCACAGCAAGCTCTGCGTCCAAAGGATGGATCTACTTTTGGTTTGTATGACCAACGCTCTTTTCCAGTTTTGCCATCGAGTGCATAAACAGCTCCCCATGCGCCAGAGGTGTACATGATTCCATCCACTACGATGGGTGTGGCTTCCAGACCTCTAGGCACACTGCCGATGTATGTGCTGGCGTCGTACTCCCATGCATAACCCAGGTTTTTCACATTCTCCCGATTGATTTCATTAAGAGGAGAATAATGTTGCATGTTTTGATTGCCTCCCGTTGTCAGCCAATCAGCAGCTTCGCGATTTTGTAAACGAGCCTGGTCGATCCAACCTTCGGGCTTTTCGGTTTGGCAACTAATTGCGACAACGAAAAGCAGGATGAGGTACCGTTTGTTTTTCACAGATGTGGTGTTGAGTTTTAGTGAAGCCAATATAATGAAGATAATATAATTTACGTTGCTCCCATTGTCTGAACTGGGATTCATAGGATTTTAGGATTCACGGGATGAAATGCAGACTTGGATAACAAACGTATGCACCGCCATCACTTTTTACACCGCCAAACATTGTTTGAATTTTGCAACGTTTTATTTGAATAATGCAGTATCCCTGTCACCAATGAAAATTAACTTTGTAGGAGGATTAAGATTATGCAGCGAAAACCAAAAGCAATAAGTACCGAATCCATTGAAGAATTTTTAAGCTATAAGGTCAAATGGCTTTCACCGGATCTCCGAAAGGAGCTCGGTCATTTTAATGTATTTAGAGTCGAAGACTGCATCGGTCCGGATAAAGCTCCCAGGTACAGTCGTCGGGACTTTTACAAGATTTCAATCATGACGGGCAAGCACCTTTATCACTATGGAGATAAAACCCTGGAAATTTCTGGGTCCACGCTTATGTTTTTCAATCCCAGTGTTCCCTACATTCTTGAACAATTGTCTGACAAGCCTACTGGATTCTTCTGCATCTTTAAAGAATCTTTTTTTACAGAACATTTGAGAACCCGTATCAAAGATCTTCCCATGTTTATGCCGGGGAACAAGCCGAGTTATGCATTAAACCAGCAACAATCTAAGGATGTAGGTCATGTTTTCCAGAAGATGCTCGGTGAAATTGGATCAGATTATCAGTATAAATATGATCTTATCCGGAATTACATCATGGAGATCGTTCATTATGCCTTAAAAATTCAACCCGTCGAACACCTTTATCCGAATGGCGACGCCAACGCAAGAATTACCGCTGTTTTTTCAGAATTGCTGGAAAGACAATTTCCAATTGAGTCACCTTCACAGCGCTTTTCGCTGCGGTCACCAAAAGATTTTGCCGACCAGCTTTCAATTCATGTTAATCATTTAAACAGGGCATTGCGATCTTCCACAGGGAAAACCACCAGTGAACATATATTTGAAAGGCTGGTGGCCGAAGCGGTAGCGCTTCTGAAGCATACAGATTGGAATATTTCCGAAATCAGCTATTGCCTGGGATTTGAAGAGCCTTCCCACTTTAATAATTTCTTCAAAAAACATACGTCTTTTACGCCATCTGCGTTGAGAACGTAGTTCCGATGTTTGAATTTTGTAAGTATTCGTTTCATCTGTGCAAATAGAAACCTTGTTGTAGTGCTGAGATTTGTGTCATCAATCACTCACTAAAACAAAGCATATGAAAAAGAAGGTTTGGTTTGTAACAGGAGCTTCCAAGGGTCTGGGGCTTTCACTGGTAAAAAAATTGCTGGAGGAAGGATATCACGTAGCGGCTACATCCAGAAATGTTAAGGAACTGGAAAAAGCGGTCGGCGTAAGTAACGATCAATTTCTTCCCATTGCTATGAATATTCTTGATGAAGCAGATGTTGAAAAATCCATCAAAGAAACAGTGGCTCATTTTGGAAGCATTGATGTTGTTGTAAACAACGCCGGCTACGGACTGGTAGGCGGACTTGAAGAATTAACCGATGCTGAAGTGCGGGGGAACTTTGAAGTAAATGTCTTTGGAGCTTTGCATGTTATTCGGAAAGCATTGCCGCACCTGCGGAGCCAGAACGCTGGACACATTTTTAACATTGCTTCAATCGGTGGATTTATCGGCACCTTTCCTGGCTTTGGAATTTACTGTGCTACCAAATTTGCCATGCATGGATTTACAGAATCCCTCGCGGTGGAAGTAAAACCATTTGGAATTAAAGCAACCATTGTTTCACCGGGGTATTTCCGAACTAATTTTCTAGATTCTTCCCTTCAGGTTCCCGAAAAACCGATGGAAGAATACAAACTGGTGAGAGAATCACAGTCGACGCATCAATTTAACATCAATGGAAAACAAATGGGAGACCCGGAAAAGGCGGCAGCCGCGTTAATCGCTGTCTCTGCCATGGACGAAGCACCTTTGCATCTGTTCCTAGGCTCAGATGCTTATGAACTCGCTTACCAAAAAATGGATCTTCTGAAAGACAGTATGCTATCCGTTAAGGAACTCGCCACGGCTACAGCTTTTGAGGCTGAGGTCGTTGCAAGTTAGTACTACTTCTCCTTTGTTAAATATTGATCCCTCGGAGTTCCGAGACCGGTGACTCCGAGGGATATTAAGTAACACGAGATGATTTTGAGTCATGATCACCATGCACCAGGAACTCGTTATAATAAACAAATACAAAACCTTATAGAAAAAGGATCATGGCGGTGATCGGTCAACACTGGGTAATTTATTACTTCAACTTTGAATAATTATTGAGTTCATTGCTTAATGATTTTAACCCAACTTCAACGCCCCTCTTAGCGCCTTCTTGAAAAACATCAAAAATGGATTTCTCAATTTTTTCATCAATTGGTTTACCTTGAGTAGGAAATTCATCTCGAATTGCCAACAAGCCGGCACCTAAGGCCATGGCGAGCAATGGATTGAAATCAAACCATGGTAAAGGAGGATTGGGATCAGGAGGATTGGGTATCCAAGGGTCAATTTTATGAGCAAATTCGGGCAATATTGGCCGAATAATATCTATTAAGAAACGTAGCTTTCTACATTGGCTTGCTGATTTTCCTAAAACATCAGTGGCGTGCGTGCCAATACTGTAAAGTAATGACGTTGATATTTTATCAAATTTCAAACTTGGGTTATCCATTGTTGCTTCCATTACCCGATGATGAAATACGAGTTCCCAGATTAAACGAGAATTGAAACAGTTATGATTTGATGGACGAGAAATCCATACGGCAATATTAACGTAGTAATGTTTAATTTGAGTAAAATGCTTCTGTCCTTGTACACTTGCTAAAAAACCTAAACCCTTTACGCTTGTATCGGGCTCCGACATTTCGCCCACCAAGTTTACATTTACAAAATGATGCCATGTAGCGTCCGTCACAACTCTACCAACATTTGCTCTGTGTCCATCGTAGGCACAAATTGCACCAAATGTATGAGTCTGAGTTGCTTGTTTCGTACTTGCGGTATTACCTGCAGGAACTGTATAAAATGCTATTACCTCTGGTGCTATTCCCATTGGAAACTCAGGTGTTCCGTCCATGTATGTCTGTGTTAAATCACTCGGTTGTATACACTCTCCTTCGTGAGGGTGGTCAGGTAATACTGTTATTCTACCCAAAGGACTGCAAAGTAGTGGATGTGGATATGTTTCCCGCCAAAATGCACTAATCTGACTAGAGTATAGTTTCGGTTGAATCGTTTGAGGGATATCATCTGACTGGTCGTTAAATTGGGTATCTCAACAGGGAAAAATTTATCCCGTTCAACTTGATCGAAGGCAACGAGGAGAACACCAACACGGGGCTTCTGTAATAATTTTTCATATAGCCTGACGATATACCGAACTGGCTCGATGACTACCAAACAGTTTGTATGTGGCTCAGTCGTACCTTCGCCAATTCAAGAAGGCATGTGATTTTTTATTGAGGATGATATTGATCAATTTGAAAATGCTTAACAACCAATTCTGCATAACCATCGCGTTCATTGTTAGAAAGAAAAGCAAAATTGAACTTAGCAACGTTAGAAAGATCAAGCGTTTGCCTGCCTCCTTTAAAGTCAACGAAGTAAACTTTCCTGGTTACAAATTTAATACTAGCCGGAAGTATAACATGATTCTGTACACCACCGTGCACACCAGTTTGGCGTAGTTGTAAAACAACTTCATAGTTGGACCGGTAAGTAATACTAACAAATCGGCTTTTGCTTAGTTCAACCTTTCGTGCTTCTTCACCCCAAGGAGTCTTCGGGTCAATCGGAAATGACAATTCACCATATTCTTTTACGATAAACTTCACATGAGCAACCGTAGTGTTATTTTCCTTTACTAAGCCATTATCACCTTTTAAGGGAAGCAGCTGTTCGGTGGCATCGTCATGCCCTGTTCTCCATAAAGAAAATCCATCCAGCAACAAAGGTGGCGTAGCATTTTGCTGTCCATTGGATCTCCCTAATGCCAGCATCATAAAGAGAAAGGTAAATTGAAATTGTAGGACTACTTTCAGTGGGCACACGCAGTGAATTGTTAAATGGCTTTGACTCCTAATGTACAAGAATTTACACCATATAGAAATCAAGCGCACGCACGTTGAGCACTAACTTTGGAAGTTATGGTATCACGTCTGTTATCTGTAACGCCGATGTAGTAAAGGAATGCATTTAGGCATATTGATTCTTATCTTTGATCTTATGGAAAGCCTAGTGCTCTATAAAATTGGCAATTATTTCTTCTTCATTTTTCATGTCACGCTTATCTTCTTCAACCTTTTTGGATGGATCCCCAAAAAATTACAGAGGTGGAATCTTATATCCCTATGCCTTACGGCTTTCTCCTGGTTTGTTCTTGGTATTTTTTATGGATTTGGATATTGCTTTCTCACAGACTGGCATTGGCAAATCCGGGAGAAATTAGGATATGCAAACGAAAGCAATTCTTATATTCATTTTCTTATTACAGAACTTACTAACATCGTAATGGATGAAAATCTGGTAGATACGTTTACAGCAATTTTCTTTTTTACTGTTTTTGCATGCAGCGTGTTTGTTAACATTCGGTATAGAACGCGCAAGGATAAGCGTAGTTAGTTCTTGGCGCACGCGTTCATTTTTACCAAAAAAAATATATTAATGTCAAAGTGTTAAGGGTCATCAAAATTTCATTACCTGTAATTCCATACTTTTTTACCTTGTCAAGTTGTTTCATCAGTCTTTAGCGCATGATCAATAGCGATTGTATATATACACCTTCTGCTACATCTATTTCGGAACTTGTCTTTTGATACAAGTGTATTTATTGTAAGAATGGATAAGGATTGTGTAACATCAACATTGCCCATCGGCCATTGATTTTATATTAACAATTATTCATTTCTTAAATGATGCACAGGCTTTACAAAAACAAGTTTCAAAACGAAATAGCTTATTGACAACAGAGTTAAACCAACGGTAATGATCACCGGCCAGAGGATAAACCATGCCCCGACCTCAATTCTCGTTGAAAATTGATTTAGCCAATCTTGAGTCAGAAAATAACTTATTGGCAGTGAAATGACTAACGCCACACCGGCCAGTTTGAGGAAGTAGGCTGACAAGAGTACTGACATATCTGCAACTTGTGCGCCATACACTTTCCGTATGGCAACTTCCTTGGTTCTTTTTCTTGTAGTTGTGGAGGCCAAACTAAAAAAACCAATGCCGGCCATCGAAATTGCCAAAAATGTTAGAGCATTCAAAAACTTTGAAAATCGTTCATCACCACTGTATTGTTTGTTATACGCTGTCTCAACGTCGACAACATCGAAAGCAACTTGGATTCCTCTCTTGGAATAAGCCTCCGTTAAGTTCTCTTTCAGAGCTTTTTGAATTAACAGTTCGGTCGACCTCCAGTTTGCCTTATCGGAACTCTTGACAGAAATTCTAAAAACAGCGAATGTATTTTTAAGTTGAATGAAAAGCATTGGCTTGATCTTCTGTTTCTTGGAAGAATGATGATAGTCCTTTACAATTCCGATTACCCTGAATTTTACTGCATTGCGCGCCCAATCAACAGTAACTTCCTTATTAATTATGTTCTCATGATCGCCTTTACTCAATTCCTCAGCTAATGATTCATTGACCACCACGGTAAGCACGTCCGCTGGATCATCTTCTGAGAACAACCTCCCCTGTACTATTTCCATTCCATAAACTCTGAAATAGTCTGATGTAATAACTTGAACATCGCAATTGTTAGTGTTTTCGACCGGCTCACTAGAAAGACGGATTGAGGTGTTGATTAATTGCTCACCTGGTAAGCAACTCGAAAAACTCACATTTTCGATTGACGCAATTTTCTTCAAATCATTTTTGACCCTCAAAAACGCATCTTCATTCTGATGGTAGTTGAGAGCGTTTATTTCCAAACCCATAACCCCTTTGTCATTAAAACCAAGGTCACCTTCCCTCATAAACCTGATTTGTTTCAAAACTACAAGAGCTCCCGATATAAGAATGCACGAAATAATGAACTGAACAAACGCGATATTTCTCGTAAACCCGGAATTTACATTATGTGTACTCGATGCCCTATTCAAAAGTTTAATATGATTAGTGTAAGTACTTAAAACAGCAGGAACAATTCCAGAAAGAATAAGTGCCGAAATAAAAATTGTCAATAAGGTATAATATGTCATGTTATTGGACCAGTCAATTTCCAAATTTGGAAAATCAAAATATGGACCAATCCATCTAACAAAAATGGCTAGAAAGAAAATAGAAATTGTAAAGCCAACAACATTAAGGACAAGTGATTCAACTACATGTTGAGTAATACTATTTCTATTTGACGCTCCATGAATCTTCCTGACAAATATTTCCTTCGATCGCAAGGAATTTACTGCATTTGTCAAATTTATATAGTTGAAGCAGGTGATGATCAAAATCATTACAACAATAGCGGCCAGAATATAAATATCCTCAATCCTCCCGTTTAGTTCCACTTCGTCTAATAAGGCTGATTGTAAGTGAATAGTGGCCAACGGTTGAAGTTTCAACTGAAATGTGTAGTCTGCCTCACTCTGCTGCTTCGACAATTTTGAAAACTCTTCACTAAAGCTTCTTAGCTTTTGATTGAAGTCCTTAGGATCTTCGTTGAGTCTAATGTAGCTATACATGAATGGAACGTTCCAGTCGTTAGACTCGCGGACGGCCACGACACAAAGAATGTCAAACTTCAAATGTGTGGTATTTGGAAGGTCTTTAAATACCCCTTTTACGATGTAATTATCCCTGAAGACCTTCATCGCTTTTCCAATTGGATCATCTGCGCCAAAGTACTTTGTTGCGATCGCCTCAGACACAAAAACATCACTTGGCCGTGCACTCAGTGCGCTACCTTTCAACAGGTCATGATGGAAAATTCGGAAGTAATTTGTATCGGCAACTAAAATGCGCTTTTCAAAAAAGCTGTTCTCCTCAACAGTAACAACCTCTTGTCTATTTTGAACTACGGTGAACTCCTGAACCTCTGCATACTTGGCCGCCAATGACGGCGCAACAGGGAGAAAAGTAAATGCTGTCGAGCTCTGATAAATCCCGCTATAATAGTTATCAAGCGAAATGCGATAGATGCTTTCATGGCCCTTGTAGAATTTATCGTAGCTCGTTTCATAGTAAATATATTGGATGAGAATAAGGCATGCAGCTATTCCGAATCCATAACTCAAAAGATTTATAGCCGTAATATTTGCCTGTTTCTTTAAATGCCTCACAAAAGTAGACGGAAAACTAAAAATCATAAGTCAAATTAATATGTAACATTATCAAATCAGTCTATTCATATATGGCAAGATCAAATAAAGAAGGTAAAAAAACATCAAGGATAGTTTCTAAAACTTCGCTCTTCTTTTAAATGTTACTACAAACTTTCCAAGGCTGCATTGTTGCTAACATTCGCATATAACTACTGCTTTAAATATAGTGATCATCAATTCCCCATTCAACGCAACTGTTATCAAATCTATGCACTTTCCAATTTTTTAATTTTCCAATCTTCCATTCTTCCAATCTTAAAATCATTTCCTTAACTTGAATCAAAACAACTCCTTAATCATGGCAACTTACCAACTCGTCATCAACGGTGAAAATCGTGAGGTGGAAGCCGTTCCCAATACTCCACTGCTTTGGGTACTGCGCGACAACCTCGGTCTCACAGGAACAAAATTCGGTTGTGGCATGGCTCTTTGCGGAGCCTGCACGGTTCATCTCGATGGTACTGCGGTCCGGTCGTGCTCTACTCCTGTTTCTGCTATCGGAAATAAGAAAGTGACAACGATTGAAGGACTCTCATCGGGGGAAAAACTTCATCCTGTTCAGCAAGCCTGGATGGATGAGAATGTTCCGCAGTGTGGATATTGTCAAACAGGGCAAATCATGTCGGCGGTTGCATTGATTGAAAAGAATCCTGCCCCGAGCGATAGCGATATTGAAGCGGCTATGTCTGGTAACATTTGCCGGTGTGGCACTTATGAACGGATCCGGAAAGCCATTAAGAAAGCCTCTAACACCGCTGCAAAATGAAAACAGAAACACACGAATCTAAAATTTTCAAGGTCAGCCGCCGCGACTTCCTGAAATCAACCTCCATGAGTATGTCGGGATTGTTGCTGGGTATCAGCTTCAGCTGTACGGACGCTTCAAAGAAACTCGCGGGCAATCCCGACTATATATTTTCACCAAACCTTTTTATTTCCGTCAACGGAAATGGAGATGTTATCCTTATAGCTCATCGATCTGAAATGGGAACAGGCATACGCACAAGTCTCCCCCTTATCATAGCGGATGAAATGGAGGCCGATTGGAACCGAGTGAAAGTAGTGCAGGCTGTCGGCGACGAAAAATACGGCGATCAAAATACCGACGGCTCCTATAGTGTGAGAATGTTTTACACGCCCATGCGCATGGCTGGAGCCACCATGCGTCTTTTGCTGGAGCAAGCTGCAGCAAAAGAATGGGACGTTGAAGTATCGGAGTGCAAAGCACAAAATCATGAAGTAGTCCATACCTCCGGCAAAACGCTTGGCTTCGGATATCTCGCTGAGAAAGCGGCTGCGTTGCCCATTCCAAAAGAAAGCAGTGTTACATTGAAATCACCCAAAGATTTCAAGTATATCACCAAACAAAGTTCCATTGTTGATTTGAAAGACATTGTTACAGGCAAAGCAAAGTTTGGGCTCGACAATAATCACCTTCCGAACACAAAAGTTGCTGTGATCAAACGCAATCCTGAAGCGGGAGCAGGGCTGAAATCTTTTACGATGGAGGCGGCGATGAAGGTGCCGGGCGTTATAAAAGTTTTTGCATTGGATGCACCGGGCTTCCCTACCAACTTTAATAAACCGCTAGGCGGTGTAGTGGTCGTAGCCGAAAATACCTGGGCCGCCCTGGAGGGTCGAAAAGCACTCGACATTACCTGGAGTAAGGGCATCAACGCAGACTACGATTCAAGCACCTACAGCGATGACATGCTGAGACGCACAAAGACAAAAGGAAAAGTAAGAAGAGAAAACGGGAAAGTGGATAAGAGCCTGGCGAGTGCAAAAAAAATAATAGAAGCCGATTACATCGTGCCTCACCTGGCGCACACAGCGATGGAAACACCCTGTGCCCTCGCTCACGTGCATGATAATGTCTGCGAAGTCTGGGCTCCTGTTCAAGACCCGCAAGGTGTCAGGAAATCACTGGCCGAAGCACTCAAGATAGATGTTAAGGCGGTGACCGTCAACGTTACACTTTTGGGCGGAGGATTTGGGCGAAAGTCAAAGCCTGATTTCGTTGTTGAGGCTGCCCTGGTTTCCAAAACTATGGGCACACCCGTAAAGATATTGTGGACCCGTGATGATGATATTCAGCACGACTTCTATCACTTCCCTTCGGCGCAACATGTAAAAGTCGGTATTGATGAAAACAATAAGGTAACGGCATGGCTACATCGGTCTATATTTCCTCCCATTGGAGGAACTTCGGATGCAAAGACCGACGAGCCCAGCAAAGAAGAACTAAGCATGGGTATGATCGACTTACCCTTTGTCATCGACAATGTGACCTGTGAAACGCAGGAGGCCAAAGTAAAGACTCGCATTGGATGGCTGAGATCGGTAGCCAATATTCATCATGCTTATGCAGTAGGATGTACGTTGGATGAAGTCGCCGAGGCCAGAGGTATTGATCCCATTCAAAACATGCTGGAGCTTCTGGGAAATGACCGAATGATTGACTTCAATTCACTCACCCCTGAATTCTGGAATTACGGTGAGAAGATAGAAGATTTCCCCTGGAGTACAGCGCGTTTTAGGAATGTGATCGAAATCGTAAAGGGAAAATCAAACTGGGGAAAAAATTTACCAAAAGGAAGTGGCCAGGGCTTTGCTGCCCATCGAAGCTTCCTGACGTATGTTGCCTGCGTGGTAGAAGTCGTTGTTGATGGCAAGAATAAAATCCGGATTCCTAAAGTCAACTATGTTGTCGACTGTGGTGTTCCGGTAAATCCGGAGCGGATCAAAGCTCAGTTTGAGGGAGGCGCAGCATTTGCCGCGAGCCTTGCTTTAAAGAGTGAAATTACGGTAAGCAACGGAGCTATCCAACAATCAAATTTCAACAACTACCAGGTAGCCAGAATGAGCGATGCGCCCTATGAGACAGCGGTACACATTGTCGAAAGCAGCGAAAGGCCTACGGGTGTTGGAGAGCCGCCGGTTCCCCCATTTATACCAGCACTATGCAATGCAATTTATGCCGCTACCGGAAAACGAATAAAGCAGTTGCCGGTACGATTGGCTTAAATTGTCTGAACTGGGATTAATAGGATTAGATGATTTATAGGATGATGCACTTGGGTAATGTGCAGTCGTTCTCAATCGTCCAATCCTTTAATCGTTTAATCTTACAAATCCCAGTTCAGACATTTTTTCATTCTACAATCTTTTCAGTCAACCCCGCGTGTCCTTTACCGTCCCTTTTCAACTTCACTGTCGGGGTTGATGGGTCTGCCGTCCAGTCACCATCTACAATATACTTGTACAGATATTTTCCTTTGGGTAAATCAATTTTACACTCCCAACCATTTTTTGTCTTCATTAAGGGTGTCCAAAACATATTCCAGTGGTTGAAATCACCTACAAGATTTACTTCTTTCGCTTCACTAAATCCCTTAAACTGAAAAGTGGTATTGCCCTTCATGCTTGGAATCGGGGAATTGAATGTTTTCCTAGGCAATAGTTCATCTCTTTGAGCTACCGAATATGCTAAGTGCGCAACATATACTGCATTGAATTTTTGATCTTCCGGGGGAACGTATTCATACACGTCCATATTCGTATGATGCACGGCACTCATATAATCCAACGGATCTTGTATAAATTGAAATGCAGGAATATTTTGAAAGTCAAAGAGTTCATGGTCGGTCTGGTTTGCATTTTGAAGTGTTAATGTATTGTCATTTTCAAACGGCTTTAAATAATCCTCAAAGACAGGTTTTACTTTTTCATTACCCATTAAATAAATTCCTCTGATTTTTCCTGCGCCATTGTCTAAATTAAAGTAAGCAGAAATTTTAGTCTTTTCTTTTTTGGGTTCTGCGTTCATTAAATCCCCCACATTTTGTTCTATATAAGAAGCCGAACCTGCAAAAATCTGTTCTTCTCCTCCCCAAAGCGCTAAACGAATTGTCCTTCTTGGTTTCAATCCAGATGATTTAATAAGTCTGATGGCTTCAATCATTGTCGCGCAGCCCGAAGCATTGTCAGCAGCTCCAGTTCCCGCGTGCCAACTGTCAAGATGCGCTCCGATGATGACGAATTCATTCTTTAACAAAGGGTCTGAACCTTCAATGTCTGCGATGAGATTAACGTTATATTTCGGTTCAGCATAAAATTTTGCTTCGAGATAAACTTTCAATTTGGGTTTAAACCCTAAGTCAATTAGTCTGACCAACCTGCCAAAGTGTTCATTCGCCATTACAAAGGAAGCAATTGGAGTAATGTCAGTTGTTTTCATGTAAGATGGAATTGCCCTGTTTCCATCAGCATGTAAAATACCATACGGAAAATCACTGGGTTCAACTATTGCTAAAACTTCCTGCTCTTTACAAAAATTAAAGAATTTCTCTTTTTGTTTTCTTAGCGAGTTTTGAAATGAGAAAACTGCTTTTGTCGATCTTCTGCTATGGTATCCAATGATCAAATCGTTTGGGTCAGGATTATTTTCTGCACGTTCTAAAATATCGGGAGTTAATCGTTGTGAAAATGCTCGGGAGACACTCCCAACGGGCTCATAAAAAGAACCGAGGAGAATAATTCTGTTCTTTAATTTTCCCGATAAGGTGTAAAGAGTATCTGGATTGGCTAGATAAATCACTTCTCCAATTACTTCGCCTTTGGTCGAAGAAGTGTAGGCAAGTGGGTGAGCCGTAATAGAGCTATACGTTGGTTCAACTAATTCCATTTTGAAGTTAACAACCTCCCAACCTCTATGCCCTTTGTCAAAGGATTGTTGTTCAGCTTTTTCAATTCCCCATTTTTTCAATTGCTCTTCCGTCCACAGTATCGAATTGTAATAATTAGGTGTTCCCATTAGTCTCGGACCATACACGTCAGACAGGTAGCTCACAATCTTCATTACTTGTGAATCCCAGTCCGATTCTGCTTTAATCTTAGTCAGTGCTCCAATGTCTGACTGTCCAAATACTTGAAGTGTTGATATTAAAAGAATGATTCCTGTCTGTGTTATTTTCATTCTCAATCTTAATTAAAAAACTTGCGCGCAAGTCGGTTTGTTATTCATATCTCAAACTGTCTACTGGATTAGTTACAGCTACTTTCATAGATTTTAACACTACAGTAAGTAAGGCAATCAAAAAGACCATTGAAATAGGAAGAGCAAATAACCACGGCGTTAATTCAATTCTGAATGCATACTGATTCAACCAGTGATGCAGTCCCCACACAATTAATGGAACAGATAATACGGTGGCGATTACCATGAGTCTAATAAAGTCTTCGGATAAAAGTGTTAGAATATTTCGAACAGAAGCGCCTAAAACTTTTCTTATACCTATTTCCTTAGTTCGTTGGAGTGTTGTGTACGCGACTAACCCAAACAGGCCCAAGCATGCAATAACAATAGCAACAATCGAAAATAAGATAAACAACAAATTAAACGAAGTATCAGACTTATATTGTCTATTAAAATATTGATCCAGAAAAAAATAATTGAACGGTTCATCCTTGACAGCACTTTTCCATGACTTCTCTACATTACTCATAACTGTTTGAAAGCCTGCTTTGGTGGAATGATCTTCAAATCTTATAAAATAATAACGCTTGTTCCACTGCCATTCATTGCTAATGTTGGGAATAAACGCCAGGGGTTCGTGAGCATTCTTAAGTGAAAGCTGATGATAATTCTGAATTACGCCAATGATCCTGCTCTGCTTGCCCTCACCCATAACGGAGCGGCCCCAAGTTAAATTCTCATTTGCTGCTTCCTGCGGATCTTGATAGCCCAACAATTTTGCAGCAGCCTCATTTACAATGACGGCGTCTTTGTCTGAAAGAATAGATTGATCAAAATTTCTTCCGCTTAAAAACTTTACATCCAGTGTTTTAAAAAAGTCGCCATCAACAGTCATCACTTTTAACTCTTTCTCAATTATAGATTTATCGTCTTTTACAGAGACGCGCGCCCGTAAGCTAAGGTTTGTAATTTCTTCGCTTGGTGCGGACGAAGATGTTCCGACTGTTTTAATGGACGGAAATGCTTCAAGCTTTGTCTTGAAATTTTCATACGATGAGTAAGGCTGGGCGCCAAAACCTTTCACTACTAATATCTGCTTTATATCCATACCCATATCCACGTTCTTCATGTATTGAAGCTGCTGGTACAGTGCGTAGGTCCCGACAGTAAATCCAATACAAAAGACAAACTGCACGACAATCAGGCATTTTCGTAAATCTATGCCAGTAGAATTGGAGACAAGTTTACTACCTTTTAACACCTGGGCTGGTTTAAAAGATGAAAGCATAACAACCGGATATACTGATGAAAGAAAAATTCCAGCTGTGAGAATTGCTCCGGCCCAACCTAAAGTTTCCGTTGTAAGGAAAATTGAAGAGAGGTTGAATGCCCTAATCTCCGTGAAGTTCATCAGTAAAGGCTGACACATGAAAAAAATCACAATGCCTAGCAATACCGCGATCATATTCAGTAAAGCTGACTCCACCAACAACTGTGATGTTAGTTGCCATTTAGTCGACCCGACAATTTTCCGGATGCCAATCTCCGTTTTACGTTCCACCGCTTTCACGGTAGCGAGGTTAACATAATTTACATAAGCACAGAATAGAATGCAGACACCAATGATTAACAAAAAATATACTGATAGTCCATCTCCGTTAATTGTCAACTCACCTTTTAGCGCAGAAAAAAGATGAATATCTTTTAAGGGCTGCAGTTTAAAATCAATAGCGTCATTCCATACGCCAAACTTATCCTTAAACTGTTTGACACGTAGCGCAGATATTTTTTGCTCCAATATTTTCGCATCGGCTTGATCATTTAATAACAAATAGCAGTAAGTGTAGTCCCAATGCCAGTACGTGCTGCCATTATCCAGACCAGGCCAGATCGAATTATATGAAACCAGGAAATCAAACTGAATATGAGAGTGCACAGGAGGATCTGCTATTACACCCGTTACTTCAAACTCACTTTGGGGTAAATTCCCATGTGTGTTTATCGTTAAAATTTTCCCAACGGGGTTTTCATTTTTGAAATAGCGTTTCGCGGAAGATTGGGTAAGCACTATACTGAACGGATTTGATAGGGCTGAGCCCTTATCACCGGCAATCCATGCAAAAGAAAACATTTTTAAAAATCCCGGATCCGTAAAAAATATTTTTTCCTCCGCGAACTTTCTGTTTTGGTAAATAACCCAAGTCTCTCCTATAAATGTACTTAATGGAGCAAAACGCGCGAAGTCTTGTATTTCTGAAAAGGCATCTTTCGCACCAGGCCCTGACCAGGGTACAGTAGTCGCTCTTTTATCATCCGGAGTGACATCCTTATTCCACACTGTTGTGACCCTATAGATATTTTTAAGGTTGGTGTGGAAACCGTCAAAGCTTTTTTCATAACTGGTGTATTCATAAATCAACAAAGCAGCTGCAATACCGATAGATAGACCAAGAATGTTAATGGTTGTAAAGGTTTTGCTCTTGATAAGTTGGCGGTAGGAAATCATGAAATAACTTTTAATCATAGCGACGTTCATTAATTCAATTGAAAATTTATTTCGAAGCACAGTACCGGGTCTAAAAAAACGTATGACATTCCAGATGAATTTTATTCTTGCTCTTTTTGGTCCCAACAATCTTTGATCCCTGTGAAGGGTTTGAATAAGGTCTCCTTCAATTTCCTCAATGAGATGATCCGGGCAAATGGTTCTTAAAAATCGAGTCGCCAGTTTGTGAATACTTCCAACATTCATACACCATTAATTTCCAATTGAAGTATTAGTTTCGACAATTCCATTCTATCTCCTTTCATTGTTTTCAGCGTGGCCAATCCAGCATTGACTTTCCGGTTTTGTTCTTCCGTCTATTTCTTCTACAATCATAGCCTCATAGCTTCCTCTTGCAAACCAAGACCATGGGAAGACCTAATTCTTCAAATCGCCCAAATATTCCTTTGGCATTTCATTATATTTTGTCAAGCAAATAAAATAATTAAATTGAGAGAACCAATTTAAAATGTTACTACGTCAATAGTTTCTTTTAGTGGTGGAAAAAATTGGGCTTTTTTATTGCCCCTTATCCCCCGGGGAATGAGTGGCACGCAAATGTGCACGCGGGTGCCAATTACTCTGTCACGCGGTAGGGTGCACAGTCGAGCTTGTAAGGACTGTTCTTTCTCCCTTTAATTAGTAAATCTCCACATTTTTGTCTCCCCGAATTCACTAACATAGATCAAACTGTCCGCATCAAGCTTCTTGATCTTGGCATTGAATGTCACCTGATCATAGTATATCGTCAAAGAATCGCCAATCAATTCATACTTATTACTCTCAAAATGTTCAACATCAAAGATTGAATCAGCTTCAATGCTTATACTAGCGTTAGGTCCAGATCCATCGGTCCAAATACCAAGAACTAAATTTTCATCTATTTTGCCTTCATGGATTTCGCGCTTTTTCTCTGCAGGTGTTTTTTTCGAACAAAACGTCATTGCGTTTACGATCAGTAGTCCCAGGAGAAGTCTTTTCATGTGTTCTTTTTGTTCAAGAATGTCTTACAATTTTGTTGTACGAGCAATTTGCTAGTTTACGGCACTCTATGACAGCTAATCTTATCATCATCCTTTTCGAAATAGGTATCCAATAAATTAAAAAGATCAACGTCGTAAGCCTTTAATTCTTCTCGTGTGTTTATTTGATTGTGAACACCATCCGTCGGATCAGCTTCTCGGTTCAAGTTATACCAATCTTGCACACCTTCTGCCCAATACTCTTTGGAATTAGACATAGCATACGTATTTTTCCATAACCCTTTAGCTTTCGCATAAATTTGCTCTAACCTGGTGTCAAAATCCGGTTCTAAATATCGTAGAGCAAATTCGTGAATTGTGTGACCAAATTCATGAACCAATATGTCTTCGCCTGAATATCTATCCTTGTCATAACATAGCAGATTTTCTTCCGCACAACTTGTCGCGGGCCGAACCTGGGTTGCACCCAAACCTCTTGCCCTCGTGTCCCAATTGGTTTCAGGAAAAGCTTTATTCAGATCGCTGTGTTCAGGAATATCAGTTGTCAATTCATCCTTCGACATTACGGCAATTCTAATTTTATTTTGTGAAATTGTTGCGGCTATATCCGGTAATTTGATATTCGAAAGCATTTGAATAACAATCTTTCTCGCCTGAAGCAAAGCCGCATCGGGAACCTTATCGGAACTAATTATTGGAACTCCATTAGCATCGATATACTTTTTGTAAAAAGAATTGAATCCAAAAGAAGCAGGGACACTCGAAACTTTCAAGCTGTCCTTTATCGAAGAAACTCTTGCGTATACAGGGTCCGATTTCTGGGTGAGGGCGCTCGGATATTCCTCTTCCTGGCAAAAACAAGGAAACGTTGAGAATAAAAAGGTCACCACAATTATCAGTCTATCTGCCATAGGTTATGCATTTCGTTGGCGTGAATTCATTCTACTCCTTACTCCTTGTCAGGTAATAATTAATCCCCAATCCCAAGATATTCAGCTTATTTAGTCTACTTGTCGTTTGATATGGATTGGCTGGTATCTCTCCATTAAACTGAAGGCCAAAATAGTCTCTCACTGAAATACTTAATTTCTTAGTTGCGATAAACTCAATCTCCAAATGAATTCCGTAGTCAATTTTTTTAAAATCTTCTTCGCCAAAACTTAGTTGACTTTTGGGTCCACCTTGTCGCAAAAGAAAATTAATTTCAGGTCCTGCATAAATCTTTAGGCGCTTTATCGGTCTATAAAATAAAGTCACAGGTACCGACATATAATGAAGACTAATCTCATCATCAAAGTAGCCCTTGATCCCAAGAAATGAATAATCAGCTTCAATGCGAAGACCAAATTTACCGAATACTTTTTCTGCAAATCCTCCAATCCGATAACCTATTCCATTGTCCCATCTATCCTCTTTCAATGTCTCGTTGGATAATGTTGACAGATTGACTGCGCTATTTAGTCCGAAGTCAATTTGACCACTAGCATTGGTTATCATTAGACTGCAAAAAAAACCCGCAAGTAATAAAAGTCTTGTTGTCATTAGATATATCGATTTGTCCTGAATGAATATATGCCGCCTTAGAATACATCCCTGTCAATTTTTGACGATAAGTTACTTGTATAACTTAATACAACAAATGAATCCTCATAGGACTTATACGTAATTGATGTCGTTTACCTTTCCGCTATGATCGTCTGCATTCGGTTTAGTGATTCGTTGAAAGTTACTTTCATCCCATTATTTTCAATCATTTGAATAATTTCACTGGGCCTTATTCTAACTTTGCAATAAGAACTTATTTTTTGGATCCAACCGTTTTCAGTTTTTTCATAAAGTAAATCCGTAACATTTACTTTGTCACTTTTATATTCAAGAAAACAAGTCACTATTCTTTCATCATCACTTTTGACAGGAATAAATCTATGGTCGCCAATTAATTCATTAGAATAGTCTCTGAAGGAAAGAACTAGCTTTCCCTTTTCGGCTAAACAATTAGAACTGTCACGGATAAGATTTTCTATTTCAGCGTGATTTTCCAAATGGGTTATAGTATCACCACAACAAAGGATCAGCTCAGGCTTTAATTTACCATATTTCTTTATTTGTCGAATATCATCTTCTATAATTTCTATAGAGCTTCCATTTGCATTTGATTGAAGTTCATTCAAAAGCTGCTTATTAAAATCAATTGCTTTCACATTGTATCCTAAATTTTTTAGAGCAATGCTCTGTATCCCATGTCCTGCCCCGAGGTCAATGGCAATTTTAGTACCGCTCGGTTTAATACCTCTTATAGTTAAAAACTCTTGAAAGTCCTTTTGTTTGGATTCAAAATCTCCCAACATCCATGAATAAAAATTACCGAGATGTTTATCGTAATGTTCCTTAACTGTCATTCTTAGATTGTATTTTTTTATTTCGATTTTCTGTTTCGTGTATTACGCATAACTCTAATACATAAGCAGTGGCTGGCCTTGTATTCATACACCAACAATTAGTAGGATTTCAAAGAGGGAGCTTTGAGTATCTACCTATATTCTGATTAGCCCCAGTTGGTCTTCCATTTTAAAAATTCGGTCAAGTGCATACACAAATCAGTACCCGGACATTTGGTCGCCCACCGAATCGCTTTTTCATAGTCCTCTTCGGAGTCTATAAGGTCCCAGTCGGAGTATTGCACCGTAAATAAGTCAGTCCCATTGTCATATGATATTGCCAAAGTTTGTTGATAATTTAGTTTTCCATCGTTAGGCTTGCTTATCAGTAACGTCCCAAGAGAAAAACCTGG
>CAZAHL010000097.1:0-21410 GCA_964484845.1 uncultured Chryseolinea sp.
TTTTTCTTTATAAGGAGGATTTCAATAAGTTTTTAGATGCACTTACCAATACGGTAAATCACGTTAAAAATGAATTAATGCCAGGCGTGGATTTTGACCAGTTCAATCACCATCATGAACGTGAAATTGTAGAGACAGCGGAAACTGCCGAAACAAAACCCTCGGGAGTCGACTCCGAGCTTAAATGGGAATAACCTAATCTAAACCTAATCCATAAGCCCTTGAGAAATCAGGGGTTTTTTTTGACGTTTTCTTACTGAACGAATTGTTATTCGAGCCCGGTTTCGGATCTCACCCTGATCTTACATTAATAAAGAATCGCTATAGCGGTAGCATCCTACGGACGGCTATCACTAAGGTATTTATTCACGGGTATTACATTGCCGTGATCTCACGACCGGGACTTTTTATATATTTGCGCCTAAATTCAAATTTTTTTATGGGACTTAAGTGTGGGATTGTCGGATTGCCGAATGTTGGGAAATCAACGTTGTTTAATGCTATTTCTAATAACAAGGCGGAAGCTGCAAATTTTCCGTTTTGCACCATAGAACCCAACGTGGGAGTGATCACAGTTCCAGATCATCGTCTGCAGATTCTGGAAGCGCTGGTGAAACCGCAACGAGTGTTACCCACTACGATTGAGTTTGTTGATATAGCCGGACTGGTGAAAGGTGCTAGTAAAGGGGAGGGTCTGGGTAATCAATTTTTAGCGAATATTAGAGAAGTTGATGCTATTGTTCACGTGATACGTTGTTTTGAGGATGATAATATTGTTCACGTTGACGGACGTGTAAATCCCGTTTCAGATAAAGAAATCATTGACACGGAGCTTCAATTGAAGGACCTTGAATCAATTGATAAAAAAATCTCCCGCGTTGAACGGGCGGCAAAAAGTGGTGACGCAAAAATGAAAAAAGAGCTGGCAGTGCTCCAGCAGTACAGGGATGTTTTGCTGGCGGGTAAAAATGCCCGGGTATTAGTGCCCGACGAGGATGCGAAAAGTGCCATAGCTGATCTCCAACTTTTAACCGCTAAACCAGTAATATATGTAGCGAATGTAGATGAGGGCTCTCTTCATACCGGTAACAAACACGTGGAGGCTTTAAAGGCTCACATAAAAGATGAAAATGCCGAATTAGTGATGATAAGCGCGGCAATCGAAGCTCAAATTGCCGAGCTTGAAAGCGTTGAAGACCGCGAGGTGTTTCTTAAAGAATATGGGCTTTCAGAATCTGGACTCAATAAGTTACTCCGGGCTTCATATCACCTTTTAGACCTCATTACTTATTTTACCGCAGGAGAGAAAGAGGTTAGAGCCTGGACTATTAAAAAAGGATGGAAAGCACCTCAGGCTGCAGGCGTTATTCATACTGATTTTGAAAAAGGGTTTATTCGGGCAGAAGTGCTTAAGCTATCTGATTATCAGCAGTATAAAACCGAACAGGCAATTAAAGAAGCAGGTAAGATGGGAGTGGAGGGGAAAGAGTACGTCGTAAATGACGGTGACATCATGCATTTTCGGTTTAACGTCTAAAGATTCCGGTGAATCTCCTAGAACCTTTCGGATTTTTTATTATTTTTATAACCTGCTCATAGTCAGTATTCAGCAGGGTATTAGCTGTGGTAATTTTTTAGCCCCATTTAAATTTTTTAGGGTTTGAGAACCAGAATTATTTTTTCACTTAAGAACAGGGGGGCGTACGTTCCATTCCATCATCAGTATCTGTTAGCACAGGTCATTAAGGGACTTTTAATGTTCGGTCCTGAGAAGGAGTATTTGGATTTTAATCAATACAACTTTTCCGGGCTAAAGGGTCAGACCAAGGTAAGTCGGAAAGGATTGCATTATTTTTCTGCTAAAGTAACGTTGGTATTTGCCTGCTCGGATAAAAAATTTCTGGACTATTTCCTCGCCCGGTTATTGGAACAAAAAGAAGTCATTGTCGGTAATCTTCATTTGATTCCGGAATCGACGGAAGTAGAGGAGCCGGTAAAGGTCAATGATGAATCAAGATTCCTTTGCATCTCTCCACTTGTCGTCATACCTGCTGCATTTAATGATGAAAGCAGTAAAAAGTTTGTTCCTCCGGAGACCGATGAATTTTCTGATTTGTTATACGAATCAACGCTTGCCAGAATGGAGGCTACTGGGAAATTCACAAATGAGCAACTCGCTTCTTTTTACAAATTTCAACTGGTAGCTGATCACGACTATATTCAACGCATTCAGGCTTCTCACAAAAAATTCGCGCGTATCTATCCGTTGTTCGACAACGATGTAAAGTTCGAGGTCAGGGGTTATACTTTTCCATTCACTCTTTATGCAGCCAAAGAGGTTCAACAATTTATCTATGAAAACGGGCTTGGATACTTTACACACAAAGGCTTTGGAATGCTCGATGTTTCAAACAATGACTCCATCCAGCGGGCAACACAGCACGACGTGAATTACGCTTAACGCGGATTTTTATCTATTCTCAAGTATCCGATTAACAAATCAGCCCGAGGCTGATAAGGTTTGTGATACACAAATACTTCATAATAATTCTCCGTTTCAAAGTGGCTTCCTTCAAAGTAATCGTAAGGTAATGCTTGTGATTTTACAACATACTGGTAATCATACCACCCTTGCTTAAGCAATATGCGTGCAGTATAGACGCTTTGAGCGGTATCATATTGCATTTTGTTTTGCTGATTCAAGTTCCAATTATTGAATGCCCCTGCCACATAGACGTCACCCTTCACAGAGGAACTTGCCAGTGAAAAATTCACGTTTACATAATTCGCGAATGCAAGATCTTTGTAATCATAATTGTCAATGTTAAATCCCCCATTGAGATCATCGTATTGGCTATAGGATTCGCCAGCGCGCGATTTATCTCTTATCACAAAAGCTTCAAAAGGTTTTACATTTTTGGTGACAGTAGCAACATTACGCCCAGGATAATTCAGCGAGCGAAGATCAAAGAAACGGAATTCGCTTCCGCCTCTGAATAGTTTTGATTCTTCAAAGAACCGATATTCAAGTTCTTTCTCAATCTCCCTTACAAAACTTGGCTTGGCATCGTTAATGATGTTATCCCACCGGTGATTTTGGTAGATATTTACATGTACATCTAAAAGCGGATTCAAAATCGTTAAATTCTTATAATCAACCGTAAAGTTGAGCTGCTGACTGAGATCGGCCATATTGCCTGCACCGATCAGGTTCCCCTCCCTGGTAAAGGTAACTTGATTGGTAAAGACCATAAATCGCTTCGTGAGGATAATGTCTTCTTTGTTGCTTCCGCGATAAACCATAAGAACGTAATTCCCCGGTAATTTGACCGGAGGCACAGAAAACCAATAATGGACGTAAGGGATGTGCGTGTCTACTGAAAATTCATTGTTCGTGATGGGGAATTCATTGTACAACGTCATAAAATCAAGATCCTGTAAATCCGACTTTGTCCAGTCGTAATTGCAATGGATCACTTTGGCATAGTAGGTATCGCGCTGATTTCGCAAATCATCAAATTGCAATAACAGATCCCATTTTCCCAGAGGTGTAACAGCGGGTTCCATGGGCGCATTTTCCGGATGCAATTGGATGGTTTTAATTTCAGGCTCGTAGCCTAAATCAATTAATTTGAGCGCTTTAGGATTGCTTTCAGAATTCATCGAACTTTGAGCTATCGGCGTACAGGAGGCCATAGCGAAAGCAAGTATTAACAGAATATGCTTCATAACGGACGCTAAGATAAAACCTTTCCAACCTTTTTTGTAAAGGTGGTGTCTAAGAATAAAAAACGACAGCTAATGCAGATGCATGCTCAATGAAGACGAGCTAATTGATGGGTGCCGGAAAGGAAACAGGACTTCACAGAAAGCCCTGTACGACCGCTATTGTCGAAAAATGATGGTGGTATGCCTTCGGTACTCCAAAACAACCGCCGAAGCGGAGGACATTTTGCAGGAAGGGTTTGTGAAAGTGTTTGTAGGGATAAAAGATTTTCGCCAGGAAGCTAAATTGGAAACCTGGATCACCCGCATCATGGTTAACACAGCGCTTAACGTCCAGCGAAGAAAATTATACCTATACCCCATGGTGGATGTTGCCGAAATAAATCTACCAGACACCGAAATATCTATCTCTGGAATTAATTTTTCTCAATTGCTTGAGATGATTCAAACTCTGCCGCATGGATGTCAAATGGTTTTCAACTTGTTTGCCATCGAAGGTTTTAGTCATAAAGAGATCGCCGAAAAATTAGGCATCTCTGAGGGTACTTCAAAATCACAATTTGCAAGGGCTAAGAGTTTGATGCAATCGAAATTATTAAAAGAATCAACGTACTATGAACGATATGGAGAGGCGAAAATTTGAAGACTCATTTCAGGAGGCTTTTAAGGACGCGGAGGTTAGTCCTTCTGACAACGTGTGGACTAATGTCGAGCTAGACCTGGAGCGTGCTGAAGGAGGTAAGATGAAGCGCAGGCTTGTGTTCTTTAAGACGCTTGCTGCCGCGTCTATAACTTTTGCTGTTTTGATGGCTGGTGCAGGCTACTATCTTCTTAATGACCAAACTCAATCTAATAATGTTGCCCATGAAGGTCCCGCTAAAAAAGAAAGCAAGGAATTAATTGTCACCGAGGAACCGGCTGCCGACAACACTAAAAATGAAAAAATTCAGCAGGAAAATCTTACAAATTCAAATTCTGAAATATCAGAACAATCATTAGCGAACCAAACAGATAAATCAGCAACTGGAGATAAAACTGAAGCTCGGCAAGAAGTTGAGGGCACAAATTCTAAAGACATAGATCGCGATAAGGACTCAGACAAACAGGAGTTGAAATTATCCACTGGCGAAAAATTAGCTGAAACTAATAATGTAAATAAGAAACAAAATTCCGTTGACCATCAACAGGTTAAAGCTATAACCAAAAGTAAAAATTTAATAAGTACTGTTCTTGAAAATGAGGATGGTGCAATTCAGAATTCTGGAGGCAGCATTCCAATTGTCGATCAAGAGAGAATTGAACTGGACAATAAAATTGTTGCCATAACCGAATCGTTTGAAAGGACATCCGCCACAGGCAATAATAACGCTTCGTTAATTGATCCTATTGTACATACCAATTCGACATCTGAATCAAGTAAGCTTCCATCGTTTTATCAACCCAAAAATCCTGAATTACAATTGCCCGATACCAAGGGTGATCCCGGAGTTTTGTTACTAGCGAAACTAGCAGACAAGGAGCGGGCCTATATAATAGAGGATAAAAAGAAACAGAAAGATAAATCAGAAAAATTATGGACCTCAGTCGGTTTCGCGGCTGGCGGTTTTAACTCTCCTAATCCGAGCGTGTCCCCAGCAGCATCCAATTACTCTTTAAACGCAACTTCCACTAATGTAGCCGCACAACAATCAAAAGCTTCTGGTCTTGCCTACTCCGTTGGCGTTAGTATTGGCGCAAACCTCTCTGATCGCTGGGTTTTGCAGGGTGGCGTAAATTATTTGACACAATCTTCAGATTACACAGCTAACAACGTTATAGTATCGGACAACGCCCTGATGGGCTTACAAGCGGAATCTATCAATGCATACAACAATGACAAACTCGCGGATGGTTCTTCACAAAGCAGGGTGGCGCAGACATTTCCATATAATGTAAATAACAATGTGCAGTTTGTGAGCGTACCCCTTCAGGCAGGTTATTTGGTGGTGAATAAAAAATTCGGCTTCCAGGTGAATGCGGGTATCTCGACAGATCTTTTCTTACAAAATACGATCACTCCCGATGGCGGCGGTTTAACAAAAACGACGCAAGGCCGCGGAGAGGATTCTCCCTACCGATCGCTTAACTTTAGTGGCTTGATGGGTACAGAGTTAAGTTATAAAATTGGATACCGCTATCGTTTATCTTTGAATCCTGGACTGCGTTATCCGCTGAACTCCGTCTATAAATCTGATACTGGTGTTCAAGCGACTCCCTTTACTTTTGATGTGGGATTAAGATTCAGATATATTTTTCATTAGTCATTCCAACCTTACTTCTTATCCTCGTGTCTAAGCATTCAAACAACTCCCGTTATGGATACCTTAGAGAACAGACTTCAAAAAAGAATGCATGTTTCATTATATGCCCTTCTTTTCTTAACCGCGCTTTTGGCAATCAGTGTTTTGTTAGAAGGTTGTACAGACAAATGTGAGATAAAGAGTGAATACGTTTATCTTGAACCTGTCTATACAACCGTTGCTGAATTGCGTTCCAGCATTAGCCTCACCGATCCGGAACCAATTCAAAGTGTAGGGAAAATTTACATCAAGGACAATTTTCTTTTTGTAAACGATCCTGGAAAGGGCATCCATATAATTGACAATAGTAACCCCGCTCAGCCAGTATCAAAAAAATTCTTAAAAGTCCCAGGTAGTTTCGATATGGCAATTAAAGGTAATACCCTTTACACGGATAGCTATGTGGATCTTGTAGCTTTTAATATTTCTAATATTAATTCTATTGAAGAAACGGGAAGGTTAGAAGGGATTTTTAGAAATCATTCAAGCTTTGGTATGCCCACAGACGAAAACTGCTGTGTTGTTACCGATTGGATTGAAAAGAAAAATGTGCATCTGTCGGAATCAGATTGTGATGCTGATATGCAACCGTGGGGAGGAGTGTGGTTTGAATCAGGAATCGCAGTGCGTTCCGATATGCTTGCAAACTTTAGTTCAAAGACCGCCACTGCTCCGGGTACCGGCTCTGGCCCTGGAGTGGGCGGTTCTTTGGCTAGGTTTACTATAAATGCTGATCATCTATATATGTTAGATGGCGGTGACTTACAGGTAGCTGATATCACCTCAGCGCCCAACCCAGTTGCTAAAACCCGCTCTTTTCTTGCTTGGGATATCGAAACTATTTTTCCTTACGAAAAAAATCTTTTTATAGGGTCTGCCAGTGGAATGCACATCATGGATATTACTTCTCCCGAAGCACCCGTGAAGTTGAGCACATACGAGCACGTGAGAAGTTGTGACCCCGTTGTTGTCGACGGAGATTATGCCTATGTTACGCTCCGATCGGGAACAACTTGTCAGGGATTTTCAAACCAATTGGAGGTAATCGATGTAAAGAATCTTAGGGCGCCACAGCTACTAAAAACATATCCGATGACAAACCCACATGGTTTAGGTATCGATAACAGCACGTTATTTATCTGTGATGGTGATGACGGCTTAAAAGCATTCGATGCTTCTGATATAAATACGATCGATAAAAATTTATTGGCGCATTATAAAAACATCAATGCTTATGATGTTATCCCTTTCAATAATACCCTTATTATGATTGGAGCGGATGGAATCTTTCAATATGATTATACCAATCCCAAAGAGATTAAATTATTAAGTACCATCGCCGTCGAGCATGCGGATTAGTAGTAGCCTTGCCGGCCTTCTTCTTTGTGTAAGTTGCCAACTCTTTGCGCAGTCTGACAGTAGCTCAGTTTCCAAAAATAAAGTTGTTTATTTCAATAGCTTTTTAGCAGGTGGCATATTCGGAAAAACAGAAAGTGGGAGCGGTCCTTCGCTTTTAATGACCCACGGTGTGCGGATGAATCGTCTGGCATTTGGGGCAGGCGTTGGTTTCGATTCTTACCTAGATTGGAAGACGCTGCCGGTAATTGGAAGTATTTATTTTGATTTCGCTAAAATAAAACAAAACGCTTTATTCATTCTATTTAGTGCAGGTTACTCAAATGCATGGCGAATAAAAAGAGAAGATCCAACATTTGATCAACGTGTCAGTGGGGGAGAGGTGATTAATTCTATGATGGGCTATAGAATTAAAACCAATCAATTTAGTCTCTACATTTCTGCAGGTCACAAGTTTCAAAAAGTTCATCGCTCTTACAATCCAAACCCGTGGTCCAGCGTACCGGGATCAAAAATTTCCATCGAAGAAAATATGAACAGAATGGTAGTACAGATTGGCTTTGGGCTGCATTAGCCTTTATTCAATTCATCTATATCGGTGGCCACCTGCTCCCATTTATTATTTGCGACTTTTAAATCAGTTTGAACTTTTTGAAAGTCAGCTTGTGCTTGTTGAAGCTTTTCGAAATTTCCGAATACTTCAGGTTTAGCCATCGTTTCTTCTAGCCCCGATTTCTTTTTCTCCAGAACTTCAACTTGCTCTTCGATTTTTTTGAGATCCTTTTCTAAGAGTTTTAACTTAGAATCGTTTTTAGGTGGTGGAGGAACTGCTTCCTGCGCTTTCTTTTCTTTTTTGGGTGGCTCAGCTTTTATAACACCAACCGCTTCATTTTTCTTTCTCCAATATTCATATTCATCGTACGTTCCCGGATATTCTTTGATTTTTTTATCTTCTATATACCAGATTTTATTGGCAATCTGACTTATAAAGTGACGATTGTGCGACACAACCACAAAGCTTCCTAAATATTGTTGAAGCGCCTGGATAAGAATATTTTCGGATATAAAATCAAGGTGATTGGTGGGCTCATCCAGCAACAGGAAGTTAGCTTCTGAGATTAGCGTTTTTGCCAAGGCTACCCGCGATTTCTCACCTCCTGACAATACTTTAATTTTTTTGAAAACATCTTCGTCTGAAAATAAGAAACATCCGAGTACGCCCCTTAGCTCTTGTTCGGTCTTGCCAGAGCCCGCTTGTTTTAGTTCTTCCAGAAGATCATTTTCAACATGAAGTGATTCCAATTGATGTTGCGCGAAAAATGACTGTATAACATTATAGCCTATTGTGCGCTCGCCGTCTACTGGCTCCGTATTGGAAATAATTCTTAGCAGGGTTGATTTACCCTTACCGTTAGCGCCAATCAATGCAATTTTGTCACCCCTTTCTATGGAGATGGAAGTATCTTTTAATATTTCCAACGGGCCGTATGATTTCGAAACATTTTTAAGGGTAACAATAAAACGTCCAGGCTGCTGTTTAAATCTAAATTTGAAATTAACAGCGGCAGTATCGTCTACCACTTCTTCAATCATATCAAGCCGTTCTAACGCTTTGACCCGAGACTGCACTTGTTTTGATTTTGTAGCTTTCGCCCGGAAACGTTCAATGAATCTTTCTGTTTGACGTATTTTCTGTTGCTGATTTTCGTAAGCATTTTGCTGCACTTCCTGACGAAGCTCTTTCTCCTGAAGATAGTAGCTATAGTTACCTTCGTAAGTTACCAGCTGTTGCATGGTAACATCCACTGTTTTCGTGATGACATTATCAAGGAAGATTCTGTCGTGGGAAACGACAACAACTGCCCCATCGTAATTGCGCAGGTAATTTTCTACCCACTCAATAGATGGTAAATCCAAATGGTTGGTAGGCTCATCTAGCATGAGCAAGGAAGGTTTTTCTAAAAGCAACTTGGCAAGCATTACGCGCATTCGCCAACCCCCTGAAAACTCCTTTAAAGGTCTGTGAAGATCGGCGGTAGCAAAACCAATTCCTTCCAATACTTCTTCCGCTTTGGATTGGATCGTGTAACCATCCATATGATCGTACTTCTCCTGAAGCTTTGTAAGCTTTTCAACTAAGCTGTCAGAATATTCAGTTTCGAGCTTCTTAATAATGAGTTCGATCTGACGTTCGACATCCACAACCTCCTTAAAAGCGCTCATGGCTACGGTAAGAATAGAGTCTTCGGTCTGATAAGAAAGAAGATCCTGATTAAGAAACCCGATAGTGCACTCGCTGCTCTTGCTTATACTTCCCGAATCCAGGGACAATTCACCCGTAATAATTTTAAGTAACGTGGACTTACCCCTGCCATTTAATCCAATAAGACCTATTTTGTCTTTTGGTTTTACAAACATGCTGGCATTTTCATACAGAGGCCGGCCACCAATAAAGTACGATATATTAGAGACTGAAATCATGGCCGCAAAAATAACAGTATTTAGAGGATTTTTGGGTTATTTCAACTTTAAACCTTGGAGAAGGACAAACTTTAACCATTCGTGGAATGATTGTGTTTATATACGTCTGTAAACGTATAATTTCATACGATAAACCTTTGATATGAATACACTAAAATTAATTCCAATTTTTCTGCTTGCTTTATTGCTGGCTTGTGGCACCAAGAACAGTTCTGAAAATTCGGAATCGTCTTCAAATTCCAGTATCGACTCTGCCGCAAACGATGTAGATGGTGGAGAAGCTGCGTTAACAGATTATGCTAAAACGCTTCCCTTAGATAAAATTAAACTTCCAACAGGTTTTACCATTGATGTCTTTGCTGAGGTAGAGAACGCCAGGTCCATGGCGCTTAGTCCATCCGGAGTTTTATATGTGGGTAATAAGGACAAAGACAAAGTATATGCGGTAAAAGATACCGATGGCGATTTTAAAGCCGATAAAAGGTGGGTGCTGGCAACAGGTCTGAATATGCCCATGGGCGTAGCGTTTAAAGATGGAGATTTATATATAGCAGAGATAAGCAAGATTTCAAAATTAGTCGGTATAGAATCAACGTTGGCAAATCCTCCTGTACCTATCGTTATCACAGATGACTATCCAACAGAAACGCATCATGGAACGAAATACATCGCGTTTGGTCCTGATGGAAAACTATATGTACCCGTGGGTGCACCGTGCAATATTTGTGAGCCCAAGGATGAAATATTTGCCAGCATTACGCGAATCAATCCAGATGGTTCGGGCCGCGAGATTTTTGCCAAGGGAATTCGTAATACAGTTGGTTTCACCTGGCATCCTGAAACTAAAGAGTTATGGTTTACAGATAACGGACGGGATATGTTGGGTGATGATATTCCTTCTTGTGAGTTGAATTATGCTCCCAAAGCAGGGATGCACTTTGGTTATCCTTATTGTCACCAAGGTTCCATTAAAGATCCTGAGTTTGGAAAAAGACCATGCTCTGATTTTGTTCCACCCGTAGATAAGCTCGGGGCCCATGTTGCTCCGCTTGGTATAAAGTTTTATACAGGCGCAATGTTTCCAACTCAATATAAGAATCAAATCTTTGTTGCTGAACATGGATCATGGAACCGATCTAAGAAAAGTGGTTACAATGTAAGTCTCGTGAAAGTGGATAACAATAAAGTTTCGGGTCATGAGGTATTTGCAAGTGGTTGGTTAGACGAAGCAACACAGAAAGTATGGGGCCGGCCCGCAGATGTTATTTTACTTCCAGATGGTTCGATGTTGGTTTCGGACGACCAGGCAAATGTGATTTATAGAATATCCTATAAAGGTTAACCAAGAATGTCTATTTCCATAAAACAGATTGTTCTAATAGCCTGTGGGTTTTTCATTTTCGAATCGGGACTTACACAAGGGAATGTTCCTGTGTTAACGGTAGTTAAAAAAATAGAATACACACCGGTAAAGAATCAGGCAAAAACAGGAACCTGTTGGAGTTTTTCCACCACATCGCTTATTGAATCTCAAACTAAGAAAAATGGTTTTGGGGAATTTGATCTCTCCGAAATGTTCACCGTAAGAAACATTTACATAGAAAAGGCGCGAAATTATATACTTCGACAAGGAGCTGCCCAATTTGGCGCGGGTGGGCTAGGCCATGATGTAATTCGAGCGATGAGTAATTATGGTGCATTGCCAGAGAGTGTGTACTCCGGAATATTACTGGGCGAAAAAAATCACGATCACAGTATGCTCGATCTTAAATTAAAATCTTACCTCGATACTTTATTAACAAATAAACCTATTCCAACTAACTGGATGGAGGTGTTTCAATCTATTCTCGACGATAACTTGGGAAAGGTCCCAACGAATTTTATGTACAAAGAAAAACAGTACACACCCGTTACATTTGCCGCGGAAGTATTGCATTTTAATAGTAAGGATTACGTCAATATAACTTCTTTTTCACATCATCCTTTTTACACCTCGTTTATATTGGAAGCTCCGGATAATTTTTTAAACGGTTCTTATTATAATATTCCCCTCGACGAGATGATCAATTTAACTATGCACGCAGTTAAGTCAGGTTATTCCGTCATGTGGGATGCAGATGTCAGCAATGATTTTTTTCGTCAGCGGCACGGATTTGCGCTGCAATGGAAAGACGTAATGAGTATACCCAAAGTAATTGATCCGGAAGCAGCCGAGATACCCTATAATCAGGAAGTTCGTCAGACGCTCTATGAGAATTTAACTACTCAGGATGATCACCTCATGCACCTGGTGGGAATTGAAAAATCAGCGGGTGGTAAAACTTTTTTCCTGGTAAAAAATTCCTGGGGTGAAATTGGTCCATACAAAGGACTGATACACGTATCCAAAACGTATTTTGCTATTAACACCGTTAGCCTGGTGGTCCCGAAAGATGCGCTTGATAGTAAGTTGAAAGCTAAGCTTGGAATGTGAAGAAAGTTTTCGGGTTAGTTCGAAGTTTGAGGTTTAAGGTTTGAGGTTTGAGGTTGTGCGCAGCTTCAGTTTCGAGTTCCTAGTTTCCGAGAGGTTGAATCAATTGCCACTGGCTTTAGCCAGTGGATTATAGGATGATATATTTGGGCTTTAGCCCTTCGAAGTTGAGGTTTCTAATTTCTAGTTCCAATTCAATTTCTAATTTCAATTATAAGTAACCACCTAACTCGCCAACGATGCATCCTATATTATTTGAAGTTGGCGGGATTTCCGTTTACAGTTATGGATTCATGATTGCGCTTGGGTCAATTGCTGGGGTTTCATACATGGTTATACAAGGAAGGAGAGAAGTGGGCCTTACTTTTGATCAGGCTAATACTTTGTTCCTTTTGATTTTCGTCGCTGCCTTTCTCGGTGGCAAAGTGTTTTTATTTTTCGAGGATCCATCTTATTTCACAGCGAATCCAAAAAAACTTTTAACTGGACGGGGGTTTGTTTTTTATGGCTCCTTTCTTTTTACAGTACCCGTTATGCTGTGGTATTTTAAGAAACAAAATCTTAATACGTTCAAAATGCTTGATATCATGGCTATCACAACATGCCTCGTTCATATTTTTGGAAGGCTGGGATGCTTTATGGCTGGATGTTGTTATGGAAAGCCTACGGATTTATTTTTTGGCGTGACATTTACCGATAAAGCCTGCTATGCAGATCCTCTAAACACTCCTTTATTCCCTACACAACTAATGGAAGCTTGTTATATTTTATTGATTATGATCGCTTTGTTGATTCTTCGGGAAAGAAGAAAGTTTTACGGACAGCTTTTCCTGTTATACATTGTGCTTTATGCGATCGGTCGCAGCGTTCTTGAAATTTGGAGAGGAGATTCAACGCGAGGATTTATCATTAAGAATTATCTTTCTCACTCGCAATTTATAGCCGCTATCCTAATCTTAATTGTACTGTATATTTATGTCGTTTGGTCAAAGAAAAATTTAGTATTAAAGAAAAAGATAAATCGGTAAGAGGTAAGTGGTAAGTGGTAGCAGTACTACTGATTACCGATCACTGATTACCTCTTACTAATTTTTTATAATTCTCTTAACCAAATATTTCTAAAGCTGATAGGTTCGCTGGGATCTCCATGATCTTGTAACTTGATTGCGGAGGGTCCATGCTTTTTATAATACGGAGTACCTCTATATACAGTGACTCCTTTTACTTCGACATTATTTTGGATCAACACGCCGTTATGAATGGCTGTAACGCGCGCAGGAGTTTTAATAGAACCGTCATCATTAAAACGTGGAGCTGTCCAGACGATGTCATAGGTTTGCCATTCTCCTGGTTTCTTACAAGCATTTGCCAATGGAATTGATTGCTTATAAATACTTCCTGTTTGACCGTTTACATAAGTGTTGTTATTGTAGCAATCCAATACTTGTATTTCATAACCCGTATCACCGTCGCCTGTAGATGCGAGGAACACGCCACTGTTTCCCCGGGATTGTCCTTTACCAGTTATGTTTGATGGGATTCGCCATTCGATATGCAATTGATAATCTGTAAAGGTCCGTTTGGTCTGTATTGGACCGGTTCCTTTTTTTACTGTAATGGCACCGTCCGCTAAGGTCCACTTAGCAGGTGCCGCCGGTTCTTTCGGCGAAGTCCATTCATCCAGATTTTTTCCATTAAACAAGATGATAGCGTCCGACGGAGCATCCATTGGTTTTTCTCCTGGCACCACAACCTTAGGTACTGGTTCGTAAAACTCCGTTAGTTCTGGTTTGGGTTCCTCTTGTTTTTGTGAAAAGCCACATGCTGTTACTATCAGGCCACCTAAAATTAGTAGTGTTGATTTCATAATTATATTCATTCTAAGTTAAAAGTCATTTGAAATATCGTCTACTTTTTTGCTCTTATCCGCTCTCATCAATTTATGCACGCTGTAGGAGATATACAACAGCTGCAATTTTTGTCGACCTTCTGATTTAAATTTAAGGATCAAGTTATCGGTTTTCCAAAAATAGGTTTCATTTATCATATCGTACTCTGCCTTTCCATATAAGGATTCTAATGCTTTCATGAGGCGTGAATCCTTATCAGCAATCACATTTATCTCATAGATTAGATCTTTATAAGTCTTAAGTGCTACTTTACTCACTTTTACTTCTCCTATTTTTTCATAGTTGGCATGTTCAACTTCATAAAGCTTAGCCGGATATTCGTCTCTTTCTTTAAATTCTTTGATCAGTTTGAATCCTTTTATTGAATCAATAACCGATCCGAGTTTAATGTCCTTAAAACCGTTTCGTTTATCAAGCTCGCCCAAGTTCTGGCAAACACAATTCGAAGAGATAACAAGCAAAATTAAATGAAACAGAAATTTGCCCATCTTTAATTTATAAACTTAAGGGGAATTGAAATTCTTGTTCTGTCCCAGTATAGCAAAAGATCAGCTACTTCATTCCGGTGAGTAAATTGCATGGTGAATGCTTCATACAGTACATCGGACACCGGAGCCGGAACCTCAAATCTCATAACATCCAGTTTTGCATTGTAGTTGTAAGCTCCCCATAAACCAACTTCGCTATTTATTATAACAGTCCATTTATCTTTTTGAGGAATGGTAAAAATGGAATATGTGCCTGCTTTTAATAAGGTTCCATTTATCTGCATGTTCTTTGTTGTCGTGATCTCGGTTGCTTCGTTAGCACCCGTTCGCCATACTTCATTATAGGGAACAAGTTTTTCAAAAATTTCTCTCCCGCGCTTGTGGGGTTGGGAATACGTAATTTTTACGTAAGCATCTTTATACCGCATGGAAATGATCGCGAGTGGACTGGGCCTAACCCCGGATGCATCTTGAGCTAAACTTGCCGAGATCAAAAGAAAGCAAAGTAGCTGAGAAAAAATGAAAATCTTCGATAGCGTCATGGAGGTTAAAGATAATAATTGTGAGTCATAAATAAGTATTGCAGTTAATCAACGTAAATTGATTCTAAATCCATCAGATCAATCTCTGTTGTCAACAATCAATTAATTTCGCCCATTATTATCCGGATGCCTACTTATACTTTCTTAATCTTATTTTTACGCCCATGAATCGCCCAGCATTTGATGATATTTACATGGAACTGGCTGTAAACCTGGCTCGCCGCTCACATTGTATAAAACGCCATGTAGGAGTGGTGCTTGCGAAAGACACTCGTATTATTTCCATTGGCTATAATGGTCCGCCTTCGGGAACCCATAACTGTGATGTGGAGTGGCCCGAGACG
This sequence comes from uncultured Chryseolinea sp., assembly GCA_964484845.1. GTDB lineage: Bacteria > Bacteroidota > Bacteroidia > Cytophagales > Cyclobacteriaceae > Chryseolinea. Next base: position 15,657 of record CAZAHL010000097.1, read on the forward strand.
GGCTGCCCACGGGATTCCAAGGGTGGATGCTCGCTGGCCATACACGCCGAACAAAATGCTATTTTATATGCCGTTAAAAATAACATATCGGTTGAAGACGCAACACTCTATACAACCTTGTCACCTTGTTTGGCATGCGCTCGCATCATTTTTTCAATGCGAATAAAAAAAGTTATCTATTTAAAGTCGTATGCCGAACATAAAGGTATAGCCTCAGATGAAGGCGTCGACTTTTTGAGAAAATTTGGCGTAACAGTCGAGCGATATTTAGGTCAACTGGCCAATGTTACACACATGATTTGAGTTAGTAGCCTAAAAATCGTTTACCAAATTGTCGTTTAGATGAGCTTGCAGTGCTCGATGTTAAGGCAACTAAGCGTGATTCTATTGCACTATTTTTTCCAGATCACTAATAAGTTTTGCTGTAACACCTTTTGTATTCTTATTCTCTTTAAACACAGATAAGGTACGTCTGGCCATTTCGTACAAGCCAACGGGATTTTTATCAGCTTTATAACTTCCGAGGCACCATTCCAAGTCTGATTGAAGCTGTTGATCAATGCCAAGATCTTTCAGTTTCTTTAATGCCGTTTCGCTTGTCTTCACAATTGGATTAGCCTCTGAAACTGTAGTAGTTTTTACACTTGTTTTTTTAGCGGGAGCTTTTGCCGCTGTTTTTGCTGCTGTTTTTGCCATATGAGTTGGGGTTATTTTTTTAATTGCCAGAAAGTTACGTGCGTTAAATGGGTAAGGCAAGGAGTTGATTTATATAATTTACGCAACCGAATGAAGTTGTTATAAACCTTAACGCAATTTGAGTCTAACAGTTTAAGGAGAGTTGAAGATGATAGAAAACGGAAGGATGATGCTTGAAGGTTTCAGTGAGAGCCTCATTTGATCGAGCCAAGAAGAAGATAATGAATGAGAGTGGATGTCTGAAGCGAGTACAATGTGTATAAAAAACGAAAGGGAAGTAAATCTAATTTACTTCCCTTCGCAAAGTTTCCTTAGGCCTTGCCTAATTACTTCTTCTTTTTAGCAGCCTTCTTAGCAGTTTTTTTCGCTGCTTTCTTTGCTGTTTTTTTCGCTGATTTTGCCATAGCGTTTTTTGTTTATGTGTTAAACGATACGAAAAGTTATAACAAATATTTTATTCACAAAAATTTTTCACAAAAAATTTTTCATTTCCCTTTTTTTTTCGGAGTATAAAAAAACAGGAAGTAGACATCTTCATCACTTATATTACATTCACTTCAGGCTGAAGAGTGATGTTAAATTTTTCTTTCACACTCGCTTGAATGTTCATCGCGAGTTCCCAAATTTTTTCTCCTTCACCTCCTCCATAATTCACTAATACCAATGCTTGATGTTGATGAACTCCGATGTTGTCAAAAGTTTTTCCTTTCCATCCGCATTGTTCGATCAACCATCCTGCAGGAATTTTTACGAGACCATTTGTTGATGGGTAAGATGGGAGTGATGGAAAATCTTTTTTTATAAAATCCATTAAATCAGCTGGTATTGAAGGGTTTTTAAAAAAACTTCCAGCATTTCCAATGCGTGATGGGTCTGGTAATTTATTACTTCGAATGTAAATCACGGCATCACTAATCGTTTTCAAGGAGAGTGTTTTTGTTCCGAGTACCTTCAATGTTTCATCAATCGCGCCGTAACTAATATTGAATTGATGATCTTTTTTTGTGAGCTTTAAAGTAACACTTGATATAAGAAATTTGTCCTTTGCTTCTTGTTTAAAAATGCTTTCGCGGTAGCCAAAGTTGCAGTCTGCGTTACTAAAATTTCTTACATCACCCGTGCTGATTTCTACCGCTTCCACGCTCAAAATATTTTTTTTTATTTCGACCCCGTAAGCACCTATATTTTGCATCGGAGCGGCTCCAACCGTCCCTGGGATGAGCGAAAGGTTCTCAAGACCTCCAAAGTTTTGATCAACACAATGCATGACAAAGGCATGCCAATTCTCTCCAGAACCTACGCGTAAACTAATGGCTGATTCATCTTCATGAACAATTTCTTTTCCTTTGATCTCAACTTTAATTACTAATCCGTCAAAGTTTTTAGTCAGAAGAAGGTTACTGCCGCCGCCAAGGATAAAATGTTTCTCTTTTTTAAAAAGATCGGAGGCAAAAATCGTCTTTGCTTCTTCAATGGATGTAACGGTGGTGAAATATTTAGCGAAAGCTTGGATACCAAAGGTGTTGAAAGGTAAAAGATTAACATTTTGCTGTATGACCATGAGAAAGAATGTTATGAGTACGAAGGTATTGACTCACATGGAAGACACCAAGTCGTCAAGAAAAGATTAAGTACTCAATAAAACTGAATGAAGCCATGATGAATCCTTTTTTTGTTCCATTATGGCTTCAGAAAAATTTAATCGAACCGGCGGGTGAGAAATTAATTGATGTTCTCAGAAAGTTTCTCTTTCGAGAGTTTGAATATGCAGATCCGGGGAAAACGTCCCGCTAAATAGGTAGTACCACAGATCGCTAAACCTCCATCGGAGGTTTGTGTAAGATTTGCAATTTCAAATGGATTAGAAAAACCCAGATAGCGGCTACTCATAAATGTCCCGGAAGCTTCTTCATAAAATAAGAGGCCAATTTGTTTTGACTTGGTATCCGTTCCGTAAATAAGAATGTTTTTGGCGTCAATGGTGGCACGTAAAATATGCACGTTGGCATTTTCTACCATTTCGGGTAAGCTATAACCGCCAAGGTTGATGCTCGACGTGGGGGGTCCAGTCGTTGATAAATCTTTGTTAGGCAAAATAAAATTATCTCCGAAGTTAAAACGAGAGGTCGCAAACTTGCTTCCACCCAACGAAGTGACAGCACTGAATCCACCATCATCGTGCTGACCTTGAACGACACCGATTGGCTCTTCCGATGAAAGGTCTGTAAATACCAGAGAGAAAGTATAATTGTAAAAGCCATTGAAAAAGTAAATACCGCTGCCTGCTATCCTACCAACTTCAAAAGGATATTGTCTTCCTGTCCGTATAAAATGATTGATGATCGGCTCTTCAATGTCTTCACCCGTGCCGATGCTATATCTCGCAGATTTTTGGACACCTCCCGAAACGCCGACTAACGAGATTACAGACTCTTTACTACCATTGTCATAACTCAGGAGTACAAAGTTTTTGTCAGCAACTATAAAGGCGGCCGCTGCAGGATAAGTAAGGCCACCTTGAACAGGAGTTATATTAACGGCGGCAAGATCAGCATCTACGTCAATAAGTTGCGCCACTTGTGTGATTGGATCCATACAGAAGAAATAATATTTGCCGTCATATTCTGTAAACCTGCCAATCGGGTTCACTGAAGTTGCTTCAACTTCAATTTCCTTTACAAAATTCCCAAATTGATCCGCTTTTAATAAATAGATCCCTGTAAAAAAAGTTGAATCCGTTAACTTCCGTCCACCTAAAATAAGGTAGCCACCATCCGGAGTCTGACGGATGTCTATTGGGAAATAAGATGCATCAAACTTATTGTTGTCAAATATGCTGGTAAAGTTATCGGTGTCAAATGTGGGATTCGACTCTTCACTGCAAGAGGAAAACAAACTCGCAACCAGTATTATCAGGATATATTTATATTTTTCCATGGCAAGTTTCATTTTTTATCTAATGTTTTAAATCCACTGGATAAAAATCTCAATGGGAATAGGCATCCGAGTGAGATGGATAAATTATCCAGCGTGAGATCATCCAAAACATCACCCACTCCGGAAAGTCGGTCGCTGTCATATCTGTTTTTAGTTGAAGTGATGTTGCTCATCCCATACCGGTACATTACGTCCAGGTTAAGACGCACATTGTTCCCTAAGTTATAGTTGACCCCAGCTCCTCCGATGAGACCCCAGTGATTCTTAGCAAAGAGATCTTTAGCGCCGATGATGATCGATTCGTTGCTAAACTCATTGACTCCGCCGGCAGCATTGTCAACTCCTTTCATAGTAACAGATTTATTGGCATTGATCAGCATCGCAGAATAAATTCCTATCTGTACGTACGGCCGAAGTTTATCTCCCATGATATCATACTTAACAATCAACGGGATGATAGCGTGGTCAACTTTCTGTTCCTGTTCAAAATTTAATTGTACGTGATCTGTGGATTCCGTGGTAGAAGTCCATTCATACGTGTTTGAATAAAAAAAGCGACTGTGCTGATAAGTAGGTTGAAAACTGAAAGAGAAGCCTTTAAAATAAAAAGTTACCTCCAAGGTTGCCTGCGAACCCATTAAATCGAAATTTTTATATTTCTTACCAATGGTATTAGGTTCGTAATTCGTTGCTGCAATGGCGCTGTACGATTTGTCTACAGTTACTTTCGAAAGATTAGCGCCCGCTTTTAATCCAAGCCACCATTGCTTGTTTAAAAATTTAGCATCTTCTTTCGCCTTCTTTTCCTTAAAAGCTGGAGACGAAGGTTTCTTTCGTTTTTTTTCTTGGGCCACCGCGACTGTGAGAGCTATCAAACAGCAGAGTAAAAGAAGAGAGAGTCTTTTCATAACCATATATTTTAAACTTCGCGGCATTTTTAACTTCAAACTTTAAACCTCAAACCTCAAACTATTTCACGATCACCATCACGCTAAACTCTAAGCTAGAAGCTCAACTTCAAACCTTAAACTTCGAACTTCAAACTATTTAAGAATCACCAACTTTTTAGCCTCCTTATAAAATCCTGTTTTCAACTGATAGACATAATTTCCAGCAGGCAAGCCACTCAAATCTACTTCGACTTTATGTTCTCCAGGATTGAAGACACCGTCTACCATCGTTTTCATTTTCTTTCCATTATTGCTGAATAGATCCACGTTAACGTGATACGAGCTGTTTACTTTAAAATGAACGGTGGTTCTCCCTTTCGCAGGATTTGGAAAGCAATTTTCAAGTGAAAACCGTTCGCCAATAAATCCTTCAGTTCCCGTGATGACTTGCTGTGCTAGTGGAAGTTCTGTAAAGACTGTCCCATCTGAAGTACTTGTAGTCATTAATCCTTTCGTTGGATCATTCTCAAAATTACCATCGGGAAATATTTTATTTAATTGTGTGTCGTTCACGAGCATCCAATCGCGCAAGAGGTTTGCATAAACAATCCTGTAATCATATTGCATTGCTAAGTTTGTTCCAGAAGAATTTGTAAGGAACGCATCTCCGACTACACCGGGCTTTACGCCCTTTCCAAAAATAAACATCGGGCCTGCCGTACCATGATCTGTTCCGTAACTTCCGTTGGAACCAACTCTTCTGGAGAATTCAGAGGTCGTTATAGTGAGCGCCAGATCTTCCAATCCTCTTGCTCTAAGATCTTCCTGAAATGCTTTCATGCTGGATGAAACGTGGTACATTAAAGCAGCGTGACCTCCCATAGTAGGATCGTATTTTTCAACCTGATCAGCATGCGTATCAAAGCCTCCAATTTTTACCAAAAATACTTTTGTCTTGCATCCACCGGCAAGCAACTTGGCTACTAACCGTAATTGTTTCCATAGACCATTGGTTTTACTTCCTGTGGGAGCATTGAAAGGATAAGAATTGGGATAGGTAACTGTTGTCTCAGAAGCGTTTCTCAAAACATCATTAAGCCGTTTGGTATAATCTTCCGTTTTGTCCTCAAGATCCAAAATCCACTTAAGCTCTTTATAATAGGATGAATCTTTTAAGTATTCCGGAGGTATCCCACGGGGGTCTACCGATTGATCTTCAAAAAATCCTTCC
>CAZAHL010000098.1:0-21224 GCA_964484845.1 uncultured Chryseolinea sp.
AAAAATAAAAAAAGTTTTACGGGAGCCCCTGAATCCGATTGGGATTTTCTTATCACAAAGGCCTGGGAAGGGTTTCAGGAAAAGTATGATTCATCAGACCCTGTCATGCGGGAGAGGTTTGAACGCGAACTTAGTATTATCAAGTTCAAAGATTTTTGTACCTATTACCTTATAGCCTATGATCTAATACGGTTTGCAAAAGAGAACAACTTCGATCATGTAGGGCGAGGAAGTGGCGCCAATAGCATGGTCGCTTTTTGTTTGGGGATCACGAATGTGGATCCCATTGAATTGGATTTATACTTTGAAAGATTTTTAAATCACGAGCGTACAACTCCCCCCGACTTTGATATTGATTTTTCATGGGAAGACCGCGACCGGATCTATGACTATCTATTTGCCAGATACGGAAAAGACAACTGTTGTCTGCTCGCAACACATGTCACCTATCAGCGTCGATCGATTATACGGGAATTAGGAAAAGTGTTTGGATTGCCCAAATCTGAGATCGATGAAATTGTTGAAGCACCACGAGCAGGCCGCGATCGAGATCACATCACAAAACTGATTTTCCGGTACGCAGAATACATGCTCGAAATGCCTTCCAATCTTTCTATCCATGCGGGTGGAATATTGATTACGGAAAAACCGATTTATGCTTATACTGCAACCGACTTACCACCCAAAGGTTATCCGATCTCACATTTCGAAATGCATGCTGCCGAAGATTTTGGAATTTTTAAACTGGATATTCTCAGTCAGCGGGGACTAGGTCATATTAAAGAAACTGCGAGGCTGGTACGACACAATCAAAGCATCGAAGTCAATGTCCACGATTTTCCGAGGTTCAAACAGGATGAAAAAGTAAGAGACCTCCTTCGCACCAGCCGTTGCATGGGATGTTTTTATGTTGAATCACCTGCGACGCGTCAGCTCCTTGGGAAATTACAATGTGACGATTATCTGACCCTCGTGGCTGCAAGCTCAATCATCCGGCCAGGCGTTTCAAGTTCCGGGATGATGCGAACATATATCGAACGTTTTCACCTCAAAAAAAACGGAGGGACATACGAATCCATTCACCCTAAGATGGATGAATTGATGGGCGAGACCTATGGAGTAATGGTTTACCAGGAAGATGTGATAAAAGTGGCGCACCATTTTGCCGGACTCACCCTTACGGAAGCCGATGTGCTTCGAAGAGCGATGTCGGGGAAATACCGATCGCGAAAAGCTTTTGAAATGATCCAGGAAAAGTTTTTTAAGAATTGCAGGGAGTTTGGATACGAGCAACATGTGGCCGACCGCGTTTGGTTTGAAATTCAAAGTTTCGGCGGATACTCTTTTGCCAAGGGACATTCTGCCAGCTTCGCCGTGGAGAGCTATCAAAGTTTATTTCTAAAGGCACATTACCCACTTGAGTTTATGGTCGGTGTGATTAATAACTTCGGCGGTTTTTATTCCACGGAATTTTATTTTCACGAAGCAAGAATGAGCGGTGCTAAGATTGAAGCCCCTTGTGTTAACAAAAGTGGCCAGCTTACCAGCATTGATGGAAGCACAATTCACATAGGCTTCATTCACCTCAAAAGTTTGGAAAGCAAAATTGCCAGCGCTATTGAAGCTGACCGGACAAAAAATGGAAACTTCAAAGGCCTTACGAATTTCCTGAAGCGAATTGATATTGGAATTGAACAAATCCGAATATTGATCCGCATCGGCGCCTTTCGTTTTACCGGCAAAACGAAACAGCGTTTACTTTGGGAAGCGCTGTTGCACATCAGCGAAACAAAAGCCAAAAATCATCATACCGAAGAATTATTTAATACCGAACCTGAGGAACAGCCTCTTCCAGAGCTTCAGCGAAATGACATCGAAGATGCCTTTGACGAAATCGAGTTATTAAAATTCCCGTTGTGCGATCCCTTCAAATTGTTGGCAACAGCGGAACGAGGTGACACTGTTGCCCGTGAATTAATGCAGAAGTTAAAAAAGCATATCACGATCATCGGATACCTCGTCACTATAAAGGATACGGGAACCAAGAATAAGGAATTGATGCATTTTGGTACTTTCTATGATCATGAAGGTATGGTCTTTGACACCGTGAATTTTCCGCAAGTGGCGAGAATGTATCCGTTCAGGGGCCGGGGATTCTATCTGATCAAAGGCAAGGTGATTGAAGATTTCGGTGTTCCCTGCGTGGAAGTGAGCTATATGGAAAAGCTGCCATTGATAAATAAAAAAGAGCTGCCCTATATCGCCACAAGTAGTTTTTTGCCTTCCACAACTTAAACATTTCTCATGACACAGGGTTGACACTAAGAGCATTTTATTTGAAACACTATTTAACAATTAATAAAACTATAATGGAAACAAAAGAAATCGCAAAAAAACTAGCTGCCTATTGTAAGAAGGCCGATTGGGAAGGTGCTCAAAATGAATTGTACGCGGAAAGTGCAATCAGTGTTGAACCGTATTCCACGCCGGAGTTCGACAAGGAAACCAAAGGATTAAAAGCCATCATAGACAAAGGTCAAAAGTTTACCAGTATGGTGGAAAAGGTTCATGCCATTGAAGTATCTGAACCCTTGGTTGCAGGAAATAGCATTGCCTTTGTTTTAGGAATGGACCTTACGATGAAAGGAAAAGGTCGAATGAATTCTCCAGAACTTTGCGTTTACCAGGTTAAAGACGGAAAGATTATTTCTGAAGAATTTTTTGTTTGAGGAAACTCGATCTGGCTTCAAGTGTCGCACGTCGACGTGGCGATCAGCGACACTTGAATACATTTTCGCAAACTTACAGGACCGGTCTTTTTTTCTTTTCTTAACTAGAGTCTGAAAAAGTCAGGGACACCCAACCTTATTACCTTTCTATGTTATAGTCCAAGTAGTTTCTGAGGTTTTTGTTTTGTCCTGATCATTTCCTGAATGCTCCCTGGCCTACAGGAGTAATGGAATTCCCGCTCGACAAAGAAAAGTCGATTTTATCTTTCTCTAAACCTTTTCAAATCAGACTTCTATAAGCAGTCTGGCTTTTTGAGCAAGCTGCATTTCTGGATTGTGATGAAAAGAGGGAGGCCGTAGGCTAGTAAAAGCAGTCCATTGAGTTCTTGAATTCAAAGGCTGCAAAGGTAATATTACGGTCACTCCCTTGTAATGAATATAAAAGGTTTTAAAGTTATTTTCAATTAGTTCGTATATTCGGTTTATCAAAAAAATGAGGGGCTCTGGAAACGGAGCCTTTTTTTATGAGATCATTTTTTTGGTACCATCCATCATCAAATTCGTGAAGCGTCAGGTCGCTTTCTTTTCGTGAAATTTGCAACTTGAGTCTTCGTACGGTTATCAAACACATTGTACCAGCGCCAGCCTGGCCACTGTTTATCGAGAAAACGTGTGAATTTAAGGAGATCATTAAGTCTGTATTTCAAAAATTTATCATCACCTGTTTTAGCAATGCAAGTATATTTTTTCATGTTTGATCATTACATTGAGAGACTCTGTTTAATTCGTATGGAGTCTGATGTATCAATACATGCCGTATTCTTCTAAGAAGTTTCCGGGCAATCCGAATGATAGCATCCTGTCCTTTCATTCGCTTACATAATTGATGATAGGCATTCATTAAGGCAGGATCTTTTCCAACCGCCGCCCAAGTGCACTCGATTAGGATTGGAAGCACATAGGTATTTCCTCGCGGAGTTAGATTACCAACATGTTCGGTTTCGTCTGAACTGTAAAGCGTTGGCACTAAACCAACATAACTACATAAGTGATCACAATTTTTGAATCGCTTCATATTGCCCAGTTCAGTTAAAATGGTAATAGCTCCTATCAAGCCAATACCTGGTATTCTACAAAGCAACTCGATGAGTTTAGCATACCTTTCATTTTTAACTATTCCGCTTCGAATTTGACGACCAACCTTTTTTTTCAAGTCCTCAATAGACAGGAGTTCTTCAACCAAGGCGTGCAGCGCGAATGTGCCATTCGGATAGACCAGGTGCAGTTCGTGCAACCATGTAAAGAAGGCTTTAGTCCAACCCGTAAAACTGTAATTAATACCGTAGAAGTTAAGCATTGATTTAATCCTTCCTTTGCAGCGCCTCACATCTCTTACAAGTTTGGTTCGCAAGCGGACTAGTTCCCGATCTTCAAGCTGATAACGTTCTGGAACAAAAATCGCTTCAAGGTCCTTATCCCGTAATTTTTTACAAAGTTTACGGCTATCAATCCTGTCCGACTTAGTTTTCTTCTCTTTGTCAGTCGTCGGAACGTCTGCAGGATTAACCACAATATTATTTATCCCTTCTTTCTTCAAAGCTTCATCAATCCAAAAACCTGAGAAGCCTGCTTCATAAGTACTGTAGTAGGTCGCTCCTGGAAAATTTTTCCTTAGGTAATTTGCTAAAGTCCCAGGATCTGGGGGCTGTACAAACCCCTTATGCTCTTTGTAATCACTCATAATAAAAACACTCCATTGTTTTTTATGAACGTCAATACCGACGTAAATGGAATCTTCTGAAAAATCTAATTTTTGCTTAACCTGATGTAATGTTTTCATAAGCCTTGAGGTTTAAGTTTTAGAATGTTTTGTAACTCTAAATTAAAACCTCTTGGCTTATTTTGGCTTAAACATACAGGCTAGTAACAGTGAGTTTTTAGTTTATAATAACCTTATTACCTTATCTGATACGAGTTTATCGAATTGAATGACTCGACAATATTGTAATAAGGTTGTTTCGTTATATTCCCTAAGGCTACTAAGGTAATAAGGTTTTGAAGTGCACGTTTTTATTGAGTGTCTTCATTTTTCCCCGCACTTAATTTAGGTAGCTGTTGTGAATGGTTTCGTGGTTTCATTATTTTCTTTGAGTTTTTAATTGGAAATTTTACGTCTTAAGCAAACCCTAATAATCGTCACTGCTATGAAGTTGTTTGATCATATCTCCGGAACTCATTTTATTCTTAAGGATGGGGCCAAACTTTATTATGAAATAATAGGTCAGGAAGGAGATCCTGTAATCCTTTTCTTACATGGCGGTTTTGGAAGTATTGAAGATTTCAAACCGCTACTCTCGATGCTAAATAAAAGGTATCGTGTTATAGGTGTAGATAGCCGGAGCCACGGCAAATCCACATCTGGTAGCGAGGAGCTTACTTACGAATGCATTCAAAAAGACATTGAAAGTCTTTTGCACTTTTTAAGTGTTACTACTTTAACTATTATCGGTTTTAGTGACGGTGGGATAGTTGCCCATCGCTTAGGTGCCTTCACCTCGTTGTCAATTGAGAAGATGGTGGCGATCGGATCAACCTGGCACACACGCGATTTACTGCAAACGGAAAATCTCTTTAAAAAAATAACGCCAGAAAGCTGGAAGGAAAAATTTCCAGAAACCTATACGCTTTATCAGAAGAATAATCCGGAGCCGGATTTTGATAAATTGGTATCTGCTGCAAAAAACATGTGGCTGGATAAACGCACGTCGGGTCATCCAAATGAACACGTGGATAAGATAACATGTCCGTTACTGATAGTGCGAGGAGATAAGGATCACTTGACCTCAAGAAGAAGTCATTCAGATCTTGCTGACTTAGTAAAGGGTTCAATGTATTTGAATATACCCTTCGCAGGTCATGTTCCTTATTTGGATCAGCCTGATATTTTTAGTATTGCCCTGAAACAGTTTTTGAATTCCTAGATCTTAAATGTATAGTCTATTTTGTGCTAGTACGTAATCGAGTCGACGGAGGTAATATCTGTGACGAAGATCGACGATGCAAAAGCTTGCAATGCCCCATTCGTCAGACTATTAGGCACACCGTTCTTCCAATACTTTGCCACTTTTCCTTCATGTCCTGCGACATATACATCCGATCTTGAAACAAAAATAGAGAAACCCGCCCCGCTTTCGTCGTCATCTTCATTGAGCGAGGCCGCTATACCATTATTCCAATGTCTGACTTTGAACCCCGTCGGCTCCGAATCCCAGCCAGTAACATGTACGTTGGATCCCTTAACAAAAATAGAACTGGCATGCGACCACCCACCTCCGTCGGGTAGCGTTGTGGCTACTCCATTCTTCCAATAGATCGCATCTTGTGTTATATTTTCTGGATACACTGATCCTGCAACATAGACATCTGAACCCGATACAAAAATAGAGTGTGCCGAAGCATTGCCGTTCGTTCCGTCCGTTAAGTTTGTTACTATTCCGTTCTTCCAATAGGTAGCTTTTAACCCATCCCATCCAGCAACATATACATCGGATCCCTTCACAAAAACGGAATTCGCATCCCCTACAGCGGATAAGATAGTGGGTATCCCATTTTCCCACAGCATCGCAGCGTTCCCGTCTTGTCCTGCAACATATACATCAGACCCGGAAACAAAAACAGCATGTGCTTCTGCATAATCGGTTCCATCCGTCAAGTTGGTGGGAATTCCATTTTTCCAGTATTTCGCGATGGCATTTCCATTCGCCAAGATCTCACGTCCTGCAATATGTATGTCGCCTGCGGAAACAAAAATTGAATTCGCACGCGCGTGATAAACTCCATTGGACAAGTTTGTCGCAGTGCCATTTTTCCAATACTTGGCTACATTCCCTTCCCATCCGGCAACATACACTGCTCTTGCAGCTTTACGCACGGGTACGCTTTCATTGCAGGAATTAAACGTTAAGATTGTAATGACTAGAAGTATAAGATTTTTTTTCATAACACGATTTGAAATTTTACAATGACACGATATGACCTAGCTTTTTAATTAGCAGTCGATTTAATCCGAACAATAACAGTATTTTCATTACCCAGGAAAGCTAAGGTATGTGGAGTTTAGACGGGGACTGAAATTGGCAGAAGGTGTCTACAGATTTACAGAAGGCGGGTAATATTTGATATGTTACAAGCAGATGTTAATATCAGGGGTTTGATTTAATGATCATTACGCTTGCTACCCTCGATTCTATGATACACAAATCTGGTCGAACCAGTCCTTTTGATTCAGTATGGATGACACCGTGGTTTTTGAGATTTCGAGGAATTGTAATTCAATGTCATTTAGTTAGTTGTGCGTTAACTTTAAAAGCCCTGTCTCCGCGCCCGGCGGGCCGCGCTTCTGGAAACGCAACTGAATTTTATCCACACATGCCCCGCCAGGCCAAAGATAAAATTATGTTGCTAATCCAGAAGCTGGAAGAGAAAAAGCAATGCTGAATGACAAATACTTGCGATGTTTATTTGAGATTTACCACGGCTGCACAATCGGACTTGAAGCTTGCGACTTGTGGCTTTCTGAAAGTTCCAAAAAGTATCCAGCCACGGCCTTAACTAAACGACATTGAATTGTATTGGTGCCACTGAAATTGGCAATGCGACAAAATTTATTTCGAAAGGCAGATACCGAATCAGAAATTATTGATTCGGGTAATAGAAAAACGGCAAGGCACTATTGAAAGATTGTTTGAGAGGATAAAAGCGAGCCTTACGTCGAGTTCGACTAAAGTTAATCTTCAACGAGACTAATGATCATCACGCCATTTCTACCCTTTTCTCCATATTCTTTGAGGGATTCACTATCCAGTACCAACTCCACAGATGCGATTTGGGTAATGGTCAATTTACCCAGCTCATCCGTTGAAAGTTCCTTTTTTATTCCGCCCTCGGAAAGTAAAAACAACGGCTCCGGGATGGGCGAAAGCGTCGTGTCTACGGTATTTTGAATGGGGGAAGCCTCGCTTTGAGGTCCGGTTTGCTGACCATACGCAAAGGCGCATGTACAGATTGTGAAAGCAACAACTAATAGACTTTTCATCACATTGGGGTTCGTGGTGAAAAGCTAATGTACTTGAAAAAATAGATCACCTGTTTAAATTCCGATGGAAATATTTTTTAACTAATAGTTTTTACAGGAAAAAAAATCTTAAAAAACCGCGTTTCGCTACCCGCCAACTGCGTTTTTTTGACGATTTAAATACTGCCAAAAACTCGCGCGTACTAAAAGTGAATTATATTTTTTGAGACTGACCTCTCATCCCCCAAGTCGTGATTCCATGACCTACGTCATCAAAAGTTAAAACTTTCAACACCTCCGACTGTAGCACGCCCTGTCCTCGAGCAAAACTTCAACACCTAAACACTTCAACACCTCAACACTTATTTTACTTCACTAACCTCCAACACCACGCTCGTCCTTCGCAGGCTGATGTCCGGATTAATACCGACTTTCATCAGGAAATCGCCGGAATAGGTAGCCGTAGCGTTAATTGGTGTTTTCGTTTCAGGATACAAATTAATTTCCTTTACAGTATATTTTTTTACAGGATCAAGCCCCGCTAGCCTTACCGGTCTTTGCGTTCCCGTAAGGCGCTGCCGGTTGTCGACAAGGTAATTGAATATAATGGCTTTACTTTTGGATGGCTCCACGTACATCAACGATGCGATCGGATTTTCGTGCGGATTAACCAGCCGAAACAAATCGCCATGCCAGACGATGTTCTTAAAAGAATGATAGTTGCTTACTGCTTCTTTGGCAAACTGCATATCTTTTTCATTCAAATGGCTGGCCACGATATCAAACCCAAGCTTGCCCATACTGGCTACATCCACCCGGAATTTTAAAGGCTGCTTTCCCCAATCGGTTACATGGTTGTCTGTCACGATGGAAGGAAAAAAGTAAGAATAATCCCATTGCATAAAAATTCTTTCCAGTGGTTCGGTATCATCGCTTGGCCAGAATTCCGTAAAATATTTCAGCAATTCATAATCGCCTCTTCCACCGCCCCCGGAACATAACATCATCGGAACCTTAGGATATTTTGCCCTAAGGCGTTCCAACACTTTATAAAGACCTTTTACGTATTCTACATACAGATGCGACTGAGGTAATTGTTTTTTATTCAGATAAGCTGAGTACGCATTATAAATCACGGCGTTGCAATCCCATTTAATGAATGCAAGCTCTGGATTTTTTGTAAACAGATTATCAACTATGCCATAGACGAAATCCTGTACTTCCGGATTGGACAAATCAAGCACCAATTGATTGCGATAGTAAACTTCGGGTCTTTCCGGTTGGCGTATAACCCAATCCAGATGCTTTTCATAAAGCTCACTTTTAGGATTTACCATTTCAGGTTCTATCCAGATACCAAACTTCACCCCTTCTTTCTTGGCTTCCTGAACGAGATATCCCAAGCCGTGCGGGAGTTTCTTTTTATTCTCCTGCCAGTCACCGAGGCCAACGGTGTCACCGTTCCTTGGGTACTTATTACCAAACCATCCAT
The DNA here is from genome assembly GCA_964484845.1 of uncultured Chryseolinea sp. GTDB lineage: Bacteria > Bacteroidota > Bacteroidia > Cytophagales > Cyclobacteriaceae > Chryseolinea. Next base: position 9,296 of record CAZAHL010000098.1, read on the forward strand.
CGTCTAATAGGAACAAGTCGACGCCCAGGTTTTTAGCATCTTTGTAAAGCGCGGTTAATTTCGGCTCGTCAAAGTCGAAATAGGTAGCCTCCCAGTTGTTTAACAACGTCAATCGTTGGCCTTGTCCATCCAGCACTCTGTATTTCCTTGCCCACGCATGAAGATTTCGGCTGGCTTCACCTGTACCATTACTGGAGATCGCATAAATAAAAGAAGGTGTTTTGAAAGGTTGGTTCGGCGGAAGCAGGTATTCTGAAGCATGTGGGTTAATGCCAGCAATGAGCCTGAGATTTGCGTATGCATCCACCTCAAAATCAATTTTAAAGTTGCCGCTCCAGGCAATTTGTCCCAAGATTACGTCCCCTTCATTTTCAGCAGCCGGTCCGCCCAAACCGAGCAGAAAACTCGAATGCTGAAGAAGCATGGCCCGCGCGCCTAATTTTGTATCGATTGAACGAATACCGCGTTCAAGCTTCGTTTCAGCTGGCTGCATCTCTTTGGCCCACATTCCATGAAACGTAGTGAGGTAATAATCACGGTTTGCAAAGTATAAATTCGCAGAGGCATACTTTTGAAGTGCGACAGGCTTCTTCTCGTTGTGTTGGATTTCCGTCCACTGCTCAACCACATTTTCTTTTTTCCAAACTTTATAGAATAACATGACCTGAAAAGGATAAGCATTGTCTTTCAGGACGATCCGGGTAAGGGTTGTATTTCCATCTACTTGATCCTGGCTGTAACTCACATACTTCAATTCCAACGACGGGTTTCCATCTGCATGTTTAACCTGGATGGCCGGCTCAGAAAGGTTCCACGTACCGGAAGGAGTATACGCTGCATTGTAAATGCCGGCGTTTTCATCATCGAGACGGTTGACCGATGAAGCGTTCGCATATTCACTTGCCGTCAGGAGGCGCTTCCCAAAGTAAATCGTCCTTAGTATGTTATTTTTATCCGTCTGTAGAACAATGGTATGACCGTCTGTTTCAATAGGGATGGTAACTGTCTGACTTTGTGAGCGTGTGGCGCATAGGGTCAGCATGAAAGTAATGATTCCAAATGCAGAAATGGTAAGGCGCGATGTTTCCATGCAGGGGTTTTTTAATAAGGTCTGAAAATAAGAATAATTAAATTGAACTGGATTCCTGCGATCATTTTCTTGTGGCAGACTTCGGATAACCACGAGTTTGTGAAATTTGCGCTATGACTACTGCCGGAATTTCCTAGAGGGTTCAACAAAATAACATCGAATACAATAGCAGGTCAGCTCATACTTACCAGTGATCTTCCGATCTCATCGTTATTTCGCGGTACTGATTCATCAGTCTTTCGTGCAAACCTTCCTCTTTCGTATAAGCGATAATTTTTATCAGGTCTCTACTTGACGTTTTATTTGTTACGGGCGGTGTTACACCGCTTACATTCATTCCCGCCTTTTGCATTCCGTAAATTTTATTTGTAAACGCATTGTCACTGCTTGCCTGACCACAAACCTCAAAAGTTCTCTTGGAATCATCCTTAATGATTAGCCAGAATTTCGAATACATAATGTATCGGTTTAAAATTTACTAAAGCACAAAAGTAACACATCTTTACTAGGGTTCGAAAATAAGGCGATAAACTGGCGAAACGACATTTGAAGGGCGCTACCACTCCTACATACGGCAGCTACGACTTCCGCCTGACACAAGATCCAAGTAACTGTCATGATAAAAGCCTTAGCAGAAAGCGTTTTTAGATCGCTTTAACTTATCCACGTTATATCAGCTTCAGAGAATACAGGCGGTAAATCTGCGTTCCGAAAAATTTCACAGGCACATATATTGGTTTTATCGAAGTGTGCAGCGCTTAAATAAAATACACTTCACACAAAGATGCAAAGGCGCAAAGGGCCGCAGAGTTTTGTGCAGTAACTTTAAGGTGTATAAGATCTGCGCCCTTTGCGGGTATTTCTTTGCGGCCCTAGCGTGAAACCTGTCTTTCAGGTAACGAGATGGAATTTCGAATTATATTTTTCTTATGGCCCATAAATGCAAACATAGGCGAAGTGTATTGGGAGATGAGACGTGGTCGTTAGTTTCCCAGTGCAGGAGGGGTAATCAAAATGCTACCCCGGGTGGTGCCCAGGGTAGCAAAGTGAGTAGAAAAAAGATTTACCACAACGGATTTTACCTTCCAGGCTTGCCGCGTTAGTGCTGCACCTCTCAAGGCTGAGAAGAAGCTGTTTAATTTTAAGCTTTCCTTGAGCTATTTGATTTCAGCTAAGGATGCTGTAGCGGTAGCAGGACTTATTACGGTGGATAAAAGATTAATCGAGTTGATTGGGAAACCTCCTTTTTGAGCGTGGGTTCTTAAGATCTCCTCGTTCTCAGCCTTGTAAATACAAAATATTTTATTTTCTGTAACATAGCTTTGAATCCACTCAATCTCTGGCCCTAACTCTTTTAATACCGAGCACGATTTCTGCGAGATAGCCTGGAGCTCTGCAGCGCTGGACTTACCTACATTTGGTATCTGGCGTTCAATCACATACGTGTTCATTTTTTTAGTAGTCATGCTTTTTTCTTTTTTAGGGTTAGTAGCTGAAGCGGTTTGGGAGAAAGCTATTGTCGAGCTGAACAGGATCATAAACAGCGTCGCAAGTGTAATTGTGGTTTTCATAATAAATAAAGTTTTTTAGGTGATTTTTACAATTGTAAATCTCGCTTTAGGTAAAGCGAATCACTGACACAGATCGTTCAACTATTTGTAAAAATGAATCAGCTATACCCTGGTTTTAAGGTAGGCAAGTGGTTGTAAACCAAATCTTTTTTGAAAACACTTGGTAAAATAAGAAGGGCTGCTAAAGCCGGTATCGAAGGTAGTTTGTGAAACGTTCCTGTCCTCCTGCCGCAGGAGATCAAGCGACTGAAGGAGGCGATATTCCCGCAACAAAGTGTTGGGTGACATTCCGGTAACTGCCATGCATTTCCTATACAGCTGAGGTTTGCTGATGGACATTACACGGCAAAAGTCTGCAATATCAACAGTAGGGTCAGACCAATGAGTAGCCAACGTTTCGATGAGGACTTCCAAAAAGTTTTCCTCCGTTACGGTAAGCCAGCGTATGTTGTTTTGTGCAACCTCGAGACTCCAGTCGTTGCCTTTGTAAAGATTGTGTACAGCAGCCGACATCGTAATGTCCTTTGCCTTACTGATACTACATAAATAGTGTGCAAATCGAATCGCAGTTCCAAAAATCGACTCGCTCTTCGTAACAGGAACACCAGCATGCAAGCTTATGCGTAGGCCGATCAGTTCACCGGCGCTCACTAACTTCTTCTGGATTGCCAATGCACATTCCAATGCTTGAATTGCAGAAACAAAAGAAATAACAAATCCTTCTTCTTTCAAATATCCCTCCCTTCCGCCGTGGTTTCTCGACTGCTCGCGCACAATAGTACTGTATAATAACAATAGCTCTTGCATTCTTTCTTTGCCGAGACTGTGATGTAAGAGTCTGGTGTCAGTCGTTTTTGTGACGAGAATAATCCGGAATGCCGGGTCATTGAAAATCTTAAGATTATTCTCGGGATTCTCAACAGCATTCTCAGGATCCTGGATTCTTCCAAGAAAGGCTTTCACCACATCCATGTTCACTTGAATAATTTCGTTGGGAATCAGCCCATGCGAATGTTCATGCAAATGTTTAACGGATTCTTTGTCCGGCGCTTCAATCAGGCAGAATACAAATCCTTTGTCTATATCTGTCCAGTACGTCATCGCCTTACAACAATACCTATCCTGAATCTCCAGGTCAAGGAGATGTGCCTCGGCGACTTGCGTCGTCGTTACCCCGGGAGCAATATGACGATCCATGTAAATAGGCATCCGTAACAATGTTACAATAAAGTGGATTGTTTTCTCTCCAAATAGGAAATTTGATTCAATTAATGGAAATATTAGTTCAGTGCCCGAACTATTTATAGGGAGTTACTGAACCATGAAAAAAAATCGGAGTTAAAATTCAATATAAGTTACCGTTTTTTGCTCAATCTCAAAAGCAAGCGCTTCAAGTACATTGCACTGTTTAACAAGCTTATAAAAGACAAAAAAAAATACCCTCCCTGTCACGGGAAGGTATTATTTATGTTGTATTTCAAAGGAAATTACTTCTTAGTTTTTTTTCCATTGGACCCCATTTTCTGCGAAGTCATTTTTTCTTTAAAGTCTGAAAAAGCATCAGCCAATTCCTGAAGTTCCGGATCTAGTCCAGGAGCAAATTCTTCAGGACGTTCAGGCGCCATCGGAATTGGATAGCTCTCGCGAGGTTCCTTCAGCGTTACTAATTCCGACTTGTCACCAAACGGAGCAGGTCCACTAAAGATCTTTTCCATTTGCGACCCATCCAACCTGAAATGATATTGTTCCCTGTGAATACCAGCATCCAATAATTTTTTCACCTCCGGATACTTTGAAGAGTCAAACTTTGGTATCGGTAATACTTTTCCCCAGTTCACTCCCAATGTTTCTAATGCTCTTGCAAAGGCAGCCTGGTGCGCTTCGTCCCGAACAATTAAAAACGAAACGGTAGCCCTAAGTGTCGCATTTTCAGACATTTGATATATACGGCATTTTTGAAGACGTCCCGTCGCTTCTAACACGAGGTTATCCATCAGATCCAGGACCAAATTTCCATGACTGTGAACATACGATCCACTCCACGGATTTCCAGCCGCGTCTACAGGCAGGGCACCTTGAGCGCCTACAATGAAATGGTGCGGATTCTGTTGTTCTTTTGCCATATCCATGGTGGCCCTTCCGCCCTTACCAGGAACGTCAAACTTTTTTCCGTGGTATTCCGGTGCGCCATCCAGAAGCCTGGAAATTGTTTTGGATATTAATTCCACGTGGCTGATTTCTTCAATACCTACTCCTTGTATCAGATCGAGATAGGGTACAGCATCCCCTCTGAAATTAAAACTTTGAAAAAGGTATTGCATCATGGTTCGGATCTCTCCAAACTGTCCGCCAAGGCCTTCTTGTAAAGCATTTGCTGCGGAGGGATCGGGCTGGTCGGGGACAATTTCATTAATTAGTGACTGTACGTGATAAAACATAAAATAAAATTTTAGTGATTAATTTAAATGTGGCTCTGCCAAAAATTATTCCAGTGCATTTGGTGGGCTTAGGATACACCGAAAGAAAGTTTTTAAATTAAATCAGAAAGAAAAAGTGCAGAACTTTCCCCATCGTTGGGAAGTAGTTTCCCTTTTCAATCGATCCCACCAACATCCGCTATCTTTTCTTGAAAGACTCTACCAGTTTTAGTAGGAAGTTTTCCTATCTTGATCTATAAACTTAAAATATGATAAAGCTTTTTACAGCCCTTGTTGTCTCCGTGTTTTTCTTGGTTCAAGGAACGGTAGTTGCTCAAGTAGCAGAAAAGCCTGGGGATTTTCTTACACCTGAATTTCATCAAGCCAAGCGTGAAGAACTCAGACGAATAATGCCTGCTAAATCAGTAGCTATTTTCTTTTCAAATGCCATTCGAAGTAGAGCCAATGATGGATTTTATTCTTATCACCAGGATCCAAATTTTTATTACCTCACGGGACATCAGGAACCGAATGCAGTCCTCTTTATTTTCAAGGAAAACCAGGTGATCGATAAAAAGGAGGCCAATGAAATTATTTTTGTGCGACAACACAATGCTTTAAAGGAAATGTACGATGGAGCCCGGCTCGGCAAAGAAGGGGCACGTGAAAAGCTAAAATTTAAAGTAGCCTATGAAGGCACAGAATTTGAAAAATTTCCCATTGCGTTTAACTCCTTTGATAAGGTTCTGTTCTACGACTTTTTCAACGACGTTCGAAATACGGACGAAGCTGGAGACCTTTTCGATTTGATTGAACAATTCAAACAAAAGGTTGGGTATAACGCTAATGATATGAAGGTAGCAGTTGAACCCCAGAAAAATAACATAGACTTAGTTTCACTAGATGGGTTGATGAAAAAATTGCGCGGCATTAAATCGCCTGAAGAAATTGAGTTGCTACGAAAGGCAGTTAATATTTCCACAGTTGGTCAGCTTGAGGTAATGAAATCTATTAAACCCGGAATGTCTGAAATGCAGATTCAAGGACTACACGAATTTATTCATAAAAGCTATACCGCCGAAGATCAAGGCTATGAGAGTATCGTCGGGGCAGGTCATAATGGTTGTGTTTTGCATTACCGCGATAGCCAAAAACCCGCAGTGCAGGATGGCGAACTAATACTGATGGATGTAGGCGCGCAATATCGCGGATATACAGCTGACATTACCCGAACCATTCCCGTCAACGGTAAGTTCACGAAAGAGCAGAAGCTGATTTACGATCTTGTATATGAAGCACAAAACGCTGCCTGGAAAATATGCAAAGAGGGAACCACGTTCGCGGCGTTGAAAGACATTACAGAAAAAGTTATTAATGAAGGACTAGTGAAATTGGAACTCTATAAAAGCACGAGCCCTTCCGATATAATTGATCCTGCTACCGGACGAAACCGATACTATCCGCACGGATGCTGCCACCACATCGGACTTGATGTGCATGACAAAGGAGAATACGATCTATTGAAAGAAGGCATGGTCATTACCATTGAACCTGGGATTTATATACCCAAAGGCGCCCCGGCAGACGAAAGGTGGTGGGATATTCCAGTACGGATTGAAGACGATTTTTTAGTTAAAAAAGATGGATGTGAGATCTTGTCAACGTTGGCTCCCAGGAAAAGTGAAGAAATTGAAACGGTAATGAAGGAGTCCAGCATATTCCAAGACCTTAAACTTCCGGATATAGACCGTAAAAAATAATCTATTGAACCCAGGATTGTAAAAACGATGATGACAACGTGCAGCCACCATGACCACATACGCCTTTCATAGCCGAAAACTTAAACACCTAAATACATAAACACCTAAACACTTCTATCCCTACTCATCCCGAAGCGTATCGATAGGGTTCATTGTCGCTACGCTGAACAATTTGTGAGCGATCGTAAGGAATGAGACAGTAAATAGCAATGCAATAGCGATTACAAAAGTCCAGGCATTTACGCCCTGGTGGTACTTCCAAATGCTGCTCATAACAACATTGCACCAGTTATAACCGGCCAATGAACCCAGCACTGATGCTACGGTCAGGATAATGGCGAATTCTGTGTTCACAATCCGGGTGATGTTGAGCACAGATGCACCAACAATTTTACGGATACCGATCTCTTTCATCCGTTTAATGATGTTCAGCGACAACAACGAGTACAATCCTGTTGCAGAGAGAATCATGGCGATCAGACCCAGAAATGCGTAACCATACATGATGCTCGTGTTTAGTGCGGTTACTTCCTGAAGCATGGAACCCAGCATATAACCATTGTACAGGCGATTAGGAAAAACTTTATTCCACTCCTTCCTCATGTCAGCATTTACTGCGGAGACATTTTCCGCCCGGGTGCTGATAATGATCTGGCTGTATTCCTCCGGTCGCACATACCGTATCATCATCGGTTCCATTTCGCGCCACAGTCCATTCGTGTAAACATTTTTGACAACACCTACGACAAAAAGTTTTAGGGAATCTTTCCAGATAATCTCTTTACCAAGCGGGCTATCCCATTTAAAAAGATCTGCCATCTTTTGGGTAATGACAATGGATTCCCTTTGATCCGTTTCGGAATCGTTGATGAAATCACGGCCTTCAACAATTTTGAGGTCCATGGTTTTCAGGTAATTGTTTCCCACTTCAATAATATCTACCTCGGCCTGAGATGACCGGTACTTGACGGGTTCATGCAACCGGTTCGAGAAGATGCCGCTTTTTGCTCCCGCAATGGAAAGTATCTTCGGATTAGATTGCAAAGCGTTTTTATAAGTATCAAACTCTTTTTCATCATTTACCCAGGCGATTACCGAACCGCGTACATCAAAGCCAAGATCATAATTTTTCTGGTAGCGTGCGTTTTGCATAAACGCGATGGCGCTAACAATAGCCATGAGCGAAATGGCAAATTGTAATCCTAGCAGAGTACGGGTGAAATAATTGGTACCTCCGAACTTAAGCTTGCCTTTCAATATGCTGATAGGTTTAAATTTACTGATATAAAACGCAGGATAACTACCGGCCAGTACGCCGGTGACCAGCAACAACGCTACGAGGAAAACCAAAAAACCAGGCGTGTTATAATAGTCTGGTTCAAGATGAATATTATTATTTGTCATAATATTCCATCCTTCTATCATGAGATTAGAGGCGGCCATTCCTACCACTAACGCCAGGAAGCAAATCACCGTGGTCTCTCCAATAAACTGTATAATAAGTTGTGTACGCATGCTACCCATTACTTTACGGATGCCGATCTCTTTGAGTCTGCTGGAGGAAATAGCGATCGCAGTATTGGTAAGATTAAAGCATGCGATAAGCAGGATCAATATGCTCATGATGACAGAACCGATGATCGCAGCTATAGGAGGTGCAGCCCACGTTATTGCCCGGACATTTTCATCCCGGTCGCGGTGTGCAATCGTTGCGAATGGATCTAGCGTGAATTCCGCAATTTGAAAATCTTCTCTTACCTGGTTGTTGTTACGGGTAAAAGGTTGGAGTTGTTTATACACGCTGTTCAAACGTCCTGATTTGTTGATCTGAATGAAAAAAGTGCTACTGGTGCTCCAATCTTCTGACAGAACTTGCTTGTGCTCATCTCTGAAGTTTTCTATGTGCATGTAAGCCGATCCATCCCTTTTGAAAAAGCTGGAATTCATCGGCTGTTCGCGAAACACTCCGTCGATCTTTACCTCTTTTAATTCCCGTCCATAAACTTGTGTGACAGTCTTACCAAGGGCTTCCTCCGGAGTTCGAAATAAGCGCACGGCAACTGTCTCGCTAATAAACACACCGGACTCGGTGAGGTTGTCGCCATTTCCAGCGATGAAATCAAACGAAAACATTTGAAAGAACGCTGGATCTACATAAGAGATGTTTGCTGAGAACAGATCATCCTCACGCTTGAAATTAGAATTCGAATTCAGGTACAGCGATGAATGATCCACATCCGGGAAAGTCTTTTTTACGATCTCTCCCAATGGGTAAGGAGCATCACCAAAACGAGTCCGTGTATTTCCAAACTCGCGGACCGAACTTATGCGGTAAATACTTTCGCGATTTTTATGAACAGCATCAAAGGTGGCATCATATTGATAAGCCAGGTAAGTGACGATACTGATGGCAATGGCAACCCCCATTCCAAATACATTAATGATGATGAACAATTTATTCTTCATCATGCTGCGAACTGTAATCAGCAAATAGTTTTTTATCATGTGCGTGCGCAAAGTCAATAAGTATGCCAGCGCCCAATAGATAGAATTAACACTGTTATTCGAAATATAGCCGACAGAGCCCGTTCACATCTGAACGATAGCGGTCGAACCCGACCATCCATTCCCAATCGTTATAAGACCAGAGCCACATAATTGATAGCCGTATCCCCAAACATTAGAATACAACCCTGCGCATCTTCATCGAGCCTAACTCCAACACTTCAACACCTCAACACTTCAACACTTCTCAGAAACCGCCTACACAAAATGCCAACGATTCGAAAAAAATATTCTTTGATCCCACTTAAATTATGGACTCTTTATACACTATCGTTAACCTGACTCAAATGAAAAAGCCCACACTCCTGATCCTATTCTTGATTGCCTCCATTCCCGGCTTTTCACAAACCCGAGACCCCATCGTTGACAGTATCTTAAAAGAGGCCACCGAAAACTCCCAACTGGAAAAACTCGCACACGAACTTATTGATAGCATTGGACCGCGGCTAGTGGGCACACCCCAAATGAAACAAGCCCATGACTGGGCAATCGCCAAATATGCACGCTGGGGAATAGCTGCCAAAAATGAACAATGGGGTGAATGGCGTGGATGGGAACGCGGCATCTCCCACATCGATATGGTATCTCCGCGGGTGAAGTCATTGGAGGGAATGCAATTGGCTTGGAGTCCGGGCACCAAAGGCAAAACGATTTCAGCAGAAACTATCATCCTTTCCGACCTACCGGATTCCGTGGCCTTTCAGAAATGGCTGCCTTCGGTAAAAGGCAAATTTGTACTGATTTCAGTGAGTCAGCCGACCGGCCGACCTGACTACAACTGGGAAGAATTTGGCACCAAAGAATCGGTGGAGAAAATGAAGAAGGAACAGAGCGAACAAACCGATGCGTGGTCCAGCCGGATTAAGAAGACCGGTTATACCGCACGAACCCTTCCACTTGCGTTGGAAAAGGCTGGTGCATTGGGAGTTGTTACGTCCTACTGGTCAAAGGGGTTCGGGGCAAACAAAATATTTGGTGCTTACACAAAGAAGATTCCTACGGTAGATATTTCATTGGAAGATTACGGCCTGGTTTATCGCCTTACAGAATCTGGCAATAAAGTCAAGCTGAACATACGCACCGATTCTAAGGAGTTAGGGATCGTACCTGCATTCAACACGCTTGCCGAGATCAAAGGAACCGAAAAGCCCGATGAGTACGTGATGTTGTCTGCTCATTTTGATTCCTGGGATGGCGCTGGAGGTGCTACCGACAACGGAACCGGTACACTCACGATGATGGAAGCGATGCGCATATTGAAAAAAGTATATCCGAACCCGAAGCGAACAATATTGGTAGGACACTGGGGAAGCGAAGAACAAGGGCTCAATGGATCGCGTGCCTTTGTGGAAGACCACCCTGAAGTGGTAGATAACCTACAGGCGTTGTTCAACCAGGACAATGGAACCGGCAGGGTGACAACTATCTCCGGGCAAGGTTTTCTGTATTCATACGATTACCTAACGCGATGGCTATCTAAAGTTCCTGAATCCATTACCAAGCACATTGAAACAAAATTCCCAGGCTCGCCAGGCGGTGGCGGTTCCGACTACGCGTCGTTTGTAGCCGTAGGTGCTCCCGCCTTTTCGCTGAGTTCCCTGAGCTGGTCTTACTCCACGTATACATGGCACACGAACAAAGACACTTACGACAAAATTGTGTTTGACGACGTACGCAACAACGCCATACTCACGGCAATCCTTATATACATGGCTTGTGAAGATCCATCCAAAACCCCTCGTGATAAGAGTGTGCTGCCAGCTGCAAGCTCAGGACAACCGACTGCCTGGCCGACACAGAAGAAAGCAACGCGCAAAGGGGGTGTTGATTAAGTTAATCGTGAAATGTTAAAGGTTAAATCGTGGAAATGCCGTTCATAGCCAATGATTTCTGTTGAGCGGAGTTCTCATCAGGACTTTTGTTTCAAAAATGTCAATTGCCCCAGATGATTTGCTAAATGACTTGTTCTGTTAAGAACTACGTTTAGCTTATTTCTATGTGGTTCTTTTTCAAAATCATCGTCTGACACAGCGGCGTGTTTTTGAAACCAATCCGTAGGGGACACCTGGTTGAAATGACGTAAGAGAGTTTGATTTACATCCTTCCAGTATTCTCTTAACCTTTGTGTGTCGGGTTTTTCAATTCCAGATTTATCCGGGTTTTTTACAAAAACATCCTCTAGCTGTGGATAAGATCGCTCTTTGAGACCCAACAGTGGAAATATCGCATCGTGTACCCCTGTAAGGTGACCCAATAAATAAATACCGGTGTTTCTCCCAGGCGCTACCTCCTGTTTTAATTGGTCATCGGAAAGCGAGTCGAATAATTTTGTAGTTCTATCTACCTGAATATTCCACGCATCAAGCGCCATCTTTACAAATAATTGTTGTTGATCCATGATAGTGTAGTTTTTCTTGCGAGGCCCTCAAGCTACAAAAATAGATTTACAGAAAGAATTTGCCCATTTGTAATTCAATGTCGTTTCTATGTTAAAATCCTAGCACACACGAGGTATATTTTTATTTT
>CAZAHL010000099.1:0-21212 GCA_964484845.1 uncultured Chryseolinea sp.
GCATCAAGTTTCCTCACTTCTTGGTCATTTAAAACCATCTCAACGATAACGCGAATTTTGTTCGCGCAAGACGCAGTGTCGTTCCAATAAAGACTGAACGCATTTTTAAGTTGCGATTCAATAAGTTTGGGACACTTCGGTGAAATCTTAATTATATTAAGAGGAGGGTTGAAATACAATGGTTTGAAGGTGTCTACATAATCTGGATAGGAATTATCTTCCGCATCGTACTTCCAATCGAAATCCACATCACCAGTTCCACAAAATGTGACTAACTCCTTGCAATCCTTCCTGTCGCAGTGAAGTATTCCAACAAATTTATATTCGACCATCTCAGCCGCAAAATATTCATCACTTCGCGCGTTCAGAGAAGCACTCGTCTCTTCAAAATGAAATTTCTTGTCATCAAGTTCAAGGTATCCTTTTGAGCACTTTGGGCACAGCCATTCGGGAATAGAATCCTTTGAAAATGTGAACTTCAAGAACGGGTTACTATTTTCAGGGGCTTTGGTCATCGGTTTTCCTCTCACGAGTTTATAAATTTACTATCTAAATTATAAATAAGTATTATTCGATTTTGATCCCAATCAATGATAAGGTGTCCCTCCAATTGCTAAGCAAATAGGACAACGCAGCACCTATTACTAAGAACCAAACTCGATTATTTCTATTTTGGAGTTTTAGGTTCTTAATTGTTAGTCTGTCTATTTCCTCTTTGTTTTTTCTGTCTCGTAGCTCGTTTTGAAGGCTGTCGTTTTGAAGTTTTAAATTTTCAAATTCCAAACTAACCTTTTTACTTTCATTACTATCCTGAATTGATTTTAACTTCAATTGCTCTAACCAACCGCCATTGTCTTGAATATCTCTCCCGTATGGCGTGGCTTGGTAATTAATTCGATAAGGGTCATTTGTCGTAATGAGTCCCAAATGTTGCATTGCCTCGGTTAAAATAGTCTGTTCCTTAGCTTTCACATGCATTTCCTCAGTCGGCAAATTGTTCCACTCACCGAATGCGACAACATACGCTTCTCCAAGGGGGATTGAAACATGGTTACAGTAAACTCCAAGTAACGCGTTAATCTTTTCGTCCTTAGTCATAGTTCCGTGTCCTCCCGATATTCCAAGTAAGATAACAAATACTTTGCACCTGCTGGCTTATCATTTAACCTTGGTTGAATCTGAACGTATGGCTTGAAGGGTATCCATAACTGGTGCTGGTTCATAAACGGAAGCGCAATCTTATAAGCAAACTTCCGACTGATGAAGAATATCAGAAATCAACATTCCAACTGTCCAGTGCTCCTAATGCTAAACTCCGACAAAAGTTAGATGCTCTTGTTAATTTGTCGCACCTCACCTCAAAATATCTAACGTTCAGTTTGAAAGCGGAAATTTGCTTATCACTGTGAATCGTTCCTTCACGGTAGATTAGTCGTAAACAATTGACCTCGACTAGGCGGCAATCATTGCATCATCAATTTCTTTTAAGACAGATTCTTTTGTTTTGTGAATTGTTGTTTTCTCTATCAACGCTCGAATAAGATGGTGAACAGTGAACAGTTAATTGTAACGTCCTCAAATTCTCAAGAGTCAATGGTCTTCGTTTAGCGTGATGCATATGGCAATGATTATTCCGGTGAAAGTGAGCCAGTGATTCCGATACGGATTTTAGTCACTCCTCTCAATGATTTTAGATCGAAAGATTTATTGTTCCTTCCAATTTACAATCCTCAAGGAGTCTACGGATTGATTCTCTTACCAATTCGCTGGTTGAAATTCCAAATTTTTCACGCAACCAGAAAAGTTCATTGATTAAAATGTTATCTAGGCGGACATAGATTATGTTTTTCTTTCCTTTTCTTTTGATTTGTTGTGTTTCCATTCTTTCATTCCTTTTTTAATATTAGATAATTTACATCGTCACACATTCGGCTGAGATTGTGTAACGTTTGTCCATAAATACTATAGCAAAATGATATCGGCAAGAATATTTTCATGACTCAAAGTGTCACCGTGAAATGACGTTCTAATTATCCAAACCGTAATTACTCCGTTGATAACGTGGCGAAGCGTCAAAAAGGGAGACCCTCAGATTTGGATACCGGATATGTGGTATAAATGTACCGCCAACACGACAGGTGTTCAATCAAATTGATAAATTCTAAAGATTTAGATAAATGTCTTTGATCGCCTCAGCCTGAATACCAATGTATCTTCGGGTAATTGCAGTACTCGTATGGTTGAACATTTGGCTAAGTTTAATTAATGCTTCATCTGATTTGTAGTTCAGTTCGAATACCCGCCTCCCAAAAGTCTTGCGAAGCGTGTGTGACGACACTTTAGATACCTTTACCTTATACTCTTTGAGGATGGATTTCAATTTTCGATTGACATACTGTACGCTGATGACGTTACCCTCAATTGAATTTGTGAAAATATATGCCTTCGGATCAGGATTAATCAATAGAAAACATTTTGCAATAATTTTGATCACGTTTTGATTTAGAGTAATAGCTCTCTTTTTCTTCCTCTTTTCTTCCACCACTTCGATTGATTCTTTTTCAAGTACATCCTTCCATCTCAGATTCAAAATATCTCCAACCCTTAGACCACAATAACAGCCGACTGATATGAGCAAAAGTAACTTGACATGCTGTTCCCGCTTTTTAAGGTTCTCAAATGAATTCTCCGCATCATAATGCATCCTCGATGTGAGGTTCAGAAATTGCTCCCAACTCATCGGTGAAGACTCGGTGCTACTGCCTTTTTTTGCCATGCTACCATAAACGGCAGGGTGTCCTCTACGGTTTCAATAACATACCTGAGTTCATATAACTGAAACTAAATAAATCATCATTTAAATAACGCATTGATAATCTGTACATTACCCATATGAAAACGTTTCACTAATGCTAAAAGTGAAACAAAATATAGTTTGTTTTTGAAGGTAGCCATGAACAACCGGATTTGACGGGCATCACGTCAAAGAATTATAAAATGAGCAAAGATTAAGCAAATGAAGTCCAGCTTTCGGGCAATTCTTTAGCTTTGAAGTCCATAATTAATTTCAAAAGTTTAAATGATAATTTTTCACAAAATAAGCGACTTTCTGTTTGAGTTGTTTCCTAAATCGAAAATGGAGAATGGCGGGGATATCGAAATTTTGAAATCGTCGATGCAAGAGTTTTATACATTTAGTGCCTTTCGTCCGAAGGTGAGCGTTAAGGATGATATAATTACAGTCGAGGTTGATACAAGAAATATAAATCAAGATTCAGAATATAATAATGCAGTTGCCCTATGTGAGAAACAAAGATACTCAGAGGCAAAACCGATACTTCTCAACCTCATCAGAGAAAACCCAACCAATTCGGAATTTTATCGGATTTATGGTCAAGTTCTTTCTGATGAGGGTAAACATGAGGAAGCGATAAATTTCCTAATAGATGCTCTTAGATGGAATCCGAAAAATGGATATGCTCTCATTATGATGGGAAACATTTTTTCTAGAGAGAAAGATGATCTTGAAACGGCTGGCAGGTATTATGATGAAGCGATAAAGTTGAATCCTAGTGATTATATAGCCATCAACAATTTTGGAACGAATCTACTTCAGATTGGAAAATGGGAGAAGGGTTTGGAGTATCTTGAAAGAGCCTATAAAATTAACCCAAATTATCCTAACTCCTCGTATGGGATTGCACTAGCCAATGACAAAATTGGAAATACCCTCGTTGCCTTTGATTACGGAATAAATGCATTAAAAAATTGTGGCTTAAATGACAAGAATCTTTTTAATCACATCCTCTCGTTGGTGACTAAAACATCTGAAGAGTGGACAAAATCTAATGCTGGAAATGATGTCTTTAATGACTATAAATCTCATCTGGAAAATTTGGGGGGAATCGAAATAAGAGTGGAGGAAGATTCTGAAATTCCTACGGCGGCCAAAATAGAATTCGCTGAAAATTATCAGCGTGATCACCACCTAGTAAAGGTGAAGACAAACAATCAAGCTGTAGCGCACTTAATGATGCATGAGCTAGTCCATTTAGACTTTGTTATTGCCGCTCGAAAAGAGAACGTTAATAAGTTATTTACTACGAATGGTGAGCACAAAGGAAAATTCAGTAAAGACCATCAAAAGGATATTGCGGAACTTCAGAAGAGAGGCATTCAAGAAAACTCTTTGACCGGATTTGTAACTGCTCTGTTTCATGGCATAAATCTGCAAACATATAACGCTCCAATCGATTTATTCATCGAAGATTTTCTTTTTAACAATTTCCGAGAATTAAGGCCATTTCAGTTTATATCATTGTATCGACTTGCAACTGAGTACAAAAATTCTGTTAACAACAAGCAAGTGAGATCGATAACTCCAAAAGACATACTATACGCAAGCAAAGTTTTAAACTTGGTGTTCGTCATACACTTCAAGGAATTATTCGGTGTTGATTTAATTGCTCAATTTATCCCCACACCTAACGAAATTCGAAAAGCGAATGAATTTTTTAACGAGTTCAAAGAATATCAAAATGACCGGAAGCCCGGCGAGGAGTATGAACTTGTTCAACATTGGGCTGAAGACTTAAAGCTTAACCACTACTTTGACTTAATTGATGAAGATGCCTTTCGGCAAATGAAAAATACAACTAGCCTTCTAGACAAGATCGAGAATGATCCATTTGATATGGAGTCTGATGAACTCTTTAAACAAAGTGAAATGGAAAAATTTACTACATCGCAAAAGGCGGTTGGTATGAATATGGCAGTTGTTATGTTTATGATTGACGCGTTGAAGTATTTTTCGGATAAGTCAAATGAAAAAACAAAGAAAATTGCGCTTGAAATTGGTATGCTTGGAACACAAGGTATAGCCCCCGATGGTGGACGAAAATATAAACTCGCTAATATTCCGGGAAAAGATTTTTCAGGTTACCACCTCTTAGCTTACTATTATGTCTCTTGGTCGTTGGCCATTCCGGAAATGCTGAAGGAATTGAGACTGCCCTACGATAACGAGTATAGGATGGCTCTAAAAATGTTGAAGGAATGAAGCAAACAGAAGAAATTACTCAGAAACTGATAAAATTTAGAGATGAAAGGGAATGGGAACAGTTTCATAATTCTAAAGATTTAGCCCTTGCTATTGCTGTTGAAGCGGGTGAAATGCTTGAATTATTTCTTTGGAAAAAGCCAGAGGACGTTAATACCGAAAAACTAAAAGAAGAACTCGCTGACATTTTATCATTCGCCTTTCTTCTTGCTCAAAAACATGGGCTGGATATTGAAGAAATTATAACACAGAAAATGATAAAGAACGCAGAAAAATATCCTATAGATAAGTCGAAAGGAACGGCCAAAAAATACACTGAACTCTGATTTTTTAATGATAGTCTACCAATCTACAAAAAGCAAATTTCAAGACGATATTTTATCAAACGATATTGAGAATATTATTCTAAAATCGTTTCAAAAGAAGCTGAATAAAGGAACGACAACAAACGAAGTGCGATCTTGGAGAGAATCCTTATCGTTTATGGATAGAGTTTTGCAGGATTCCGGAATACCTGACGACAGCGGTATTGCTATAGAATTTCAGGTTCCTCAAACATCTAAGAGGATTGACTTTATTATTTCTGGCAAAAATGAAAACAATATTGAGCATGCCATCCTAGTTGAATTAAAACAATGGCAGCAGGCCCAACTGACCGAGAAGGATGGTATTGTTGTCACTATGCTTAATAGTGGGTATCGCGAAACATCCCACCCATCCTATCAAGTTTGGGCTTATGCAACTCTGCTTGAGGGATTCAATCAGACGGTATATGAGGAGAATATCCAACTAAAACCGTGTGCCTATCTTCACAATTATGAAGATGATAATGTTATAACTCATGAATTTTACAAAGAGTATATTGATAAGGCCCCACTTTTTCTTAAACCGGATGCTCTCAAATTAAGGAACTTTATAAAACAATTTGTAAAATATGGTGATAAGTCCAACATCATTTATCGAATTGATGCTGGCAAGATAAAGCCATCGAAGACCCTTGCTGATAGCATGGTTTCAATGCTAAAGGGCAATAAAGAGTTTGTAATGGTGGACGATCAAAAGATTGTTTATGAAACTGCTTTATCTCTCGCAAAGAAATCAAGCGATGAGAGGAAACATGTTCTGATTGTTGAAGGAGGGCCGGGAACAGGAAAATCTGTTGTCGCCGTTAATCTGCTTGTTCAAGTAACTAAACTTGGACTTTTAGCGCAATATGTGTCAAAAAATGCAGCCCCAAGAGCGGTTTATGAAAGCAAGTTAACCGGGACACTTAAAGCCACTGTCATAAGAAATCTATTCAAAGGATCTGGTTCCTATATATCAACCCTTACAAACAGTTTTGATGCTTTGATTGTTGACGAGGCCCACCGCTTAAACGAAAAATCTGGATTATATGGAGTGGATGGAGAAAATCAAATTAAGGAAATAATAAATTCTGCGAAATTCTCGGTGTTCTTTGTTGATGAAGATCAGAAGGTAACGTTAAACGATATTGGAGAGAAAGAGACAATTAGAAAGTGGGCCAATTTGGCAGGGGCAGAAATTACAGAACTTGAGTTATCATCTCAATTCCGGTGCAATGGATCAGATGGATATTTGTCATGGCTTGATAATGTACTTCAAATTAGAGAAACGGCTAATGAAAGAATCAGTGATCTTGGTTATGACTTTCAGATATTTGATTCGCCGTCTAAACTACGGGACGTTATTTTCGAAAAAAATAAAGCCAATAATAAAGCGAGAATGGTGGCTGGCTATTGCTGGAAATGGGTAAGTAAACAAAAGCCCGAACTGTTTGATATTAACCTTGAAGATTTTGATTTTCAAATGAAGTGGAATTTAGCCACCGATGGCAGTTTGTGGATTGTTGAAAAAAAATCCGTGAATGAGATGGGGTGCATTCATACCTGTCAAGGATTGGAAGTAGATTATATTGGTGTTGTTATTGGAGATGACTTAATTGTTAGGAATAACAAGATAATTACAAACGCTGCCATGAGGGCCACCTCAGACTCCTCAGTGAAAGGTTATAAAAAACTGTTGGAAAGAGACCCCAAAAATGGGGCCGATAAGTTAGAGAAATTAATTAAAAATACATATCGAACGTTAATGACCAGAGGAATGAAAGGATGTTATGTTTATTTTACGGACAAGGAAACAGAACTTTACTTTAGATCAATAACTCATAATGAATCAGAGAATTCTGTATAAAATCGAATGATTTCATTACCTCCAGCGAGATTTAAGATCAAAATAAGACTAAATGCCAAGGTTAATTACTTTTGTATCCCCCGAGGGTATCCAAATGTTCCTTTATCCCCCGCCCCCCACGTCTATTTGCAACGCTTGCCATACGCGTCTATTTTTTACCAAAAAAATTGAGATTTTGAAAAAATGGTGATTATAATAAATTGTAAATTTTTATAATTTCTACCCTTCGTCTAAGCCTTTTCCTATGCAATATTTAACATCATAATTAATTATAAAACCTACTTTTGCCGTTTGATTATTCTCAAATTCATTAAATACTTGTACTAATGCGTATGAAAGTCATTCGGTACATTTAGGCGTGAATTCCGCTACTAATCACATTTTGATGAAAAACCCTCATAGCTTTCCAAATGAAAAATGATTCCTAAATATTGGGTTCAGCCCCACTAACTTTTTTTCAATATCAGAAAAAGCGTCCTCATCAATATCATGTCTATGGGAATCGGAACGCAAATACCTGAGGGCAATTATTAGTCCCCTTGCTCCGATATCGAGTTCTAGGGCGGACTTGATACTTGAAAAGAATAAAACGAAGCGTTTTAATGCACTATTGATAGAATCTACATAGACGATATTCTCGTCTTTCTCAATTGATGTCTCAAGAGCAACTAACGCATAAAAATATAGCAAAAGGGAATTCCTATTTTTATCAAGGCATGCTTTTATGATCTTCTCGGCTCCCCGGAACTTCCATTTTGAAATCTTCTCATCAGCTAATCTCAATTCAGTTAAAAGGTCTTCTTCTTCAATTCGTTTAATCAACAAGTCGGATTTAAGCTCTATTTCTTCTTTGCAATTAGAGCATTCTGTACTCATGGTCGGATACCCACAATTTGGGCACAGATAAAATGCCATCATTTTATTTGAATCTTAAGAGTTGATTGCCGCTGCTACCGGATGTCAGATAGTAAAATGATTTTGATGTCTCGTTTACAACAATATGATTATTGGAGAGACCCTGCATTAGAATAAGGGATCGAATTACACTGCCAGTTTTTGATTCTTTGAATATGAATTCAGTCGGATGATCTGTAAGGGAAAGACTATATTTCTTAATACTTTCCGCCGTGATTGGAAGAGGATTGTATTTCACAACCATAAGCGTATTTTCATCTAATTTGGTTAATCCATAATTTTTTTTCCTCACTTCTTTAATTGTGTCCTGAATCGTAGTTGCCTTTTGGTTGGTGGATAGATCATACCGATAGTAATTACCTTTACCATCATACGATACGATGGCTTTTGCTTTCTCTATAAGGTAAGTGTAAAGTTCAAACGATCTTTCCGTTGTAAATACATGTCGCTTTTCATCCATGTTGGATGCTCTGCAAGTGAAAACTTTCTTAACTTTTCTATCGCCATGTATTGCTTTATCCCAATAGCCGAGAACAAATTGATCCGTTGCGTAGTCATAATCAAGTATTGAATACGATGGAGCTACTACCTCAACAATTTGGCGGTCTTGAGATTTCTTATAGACATTCATAAGACTGGATATGAATATCCCTGATTTCGCGAACCAAACTTTAAATGCACCTTGTTGTTGTTTATAAGAGATGGATATGCTATCAAGTAGCTCCAACGTCTTTTGGTTAAAAAAATAGACTGTCGTTTTATTTTCAATAGGCGATCCGTTACTTACAGTAAATGCACCGATCTTTCCATTGTAGTCAAGGTCAACTGTGCATAGATATGGAAACCTAAGCGTTTTGATAACTGAATCTTTATCGTTAACAACGATCATCTTACCCTTAGTCGTTCCGATAAATAGAAGAGTATTTTCTTTAGAATAGGCGAGAGATATTAGCGACTCACCTTTGTCTGCACTGATGATGGTTTTGCAAGAAAGTTTTCCGACTTTCTGCTGAATTATTCGAACATTATTGGGAGTTTCATTTATCGCCGAACCCGATAATGGTGAATGATCAATTGCCATTTCAGACCTTGAAGTTTTCGAATCACTTTGTTGAACTAAATTAAACTTAGTAGACGGTTTCCCATTTTTACAATCAAACTGTTCGAGCATAAGCATATTCTCCGAGGTAGAAGAAGTAGAAAAAGAATAGTTACAGTCTGCTGTTTGAAACTCGTACCACTCTTGACCATTGGTTCTTCTAAATTCGCCTGTCCCTGTTTGGATTTTGTTTGTGCTGTTATTTGTGATTGTAGCGGATGAAATTGTCCAGCCGCCATCAGAAATTCTTAGCAATAGTTCTATCTGAGTATCACCAAATGTGTACGCCCCTTCCTCCATTTGCGCAATGGTAACATGTGAAATTAGGATTGCCAGCGTATAAATAAATGTTTTCATAAATGATGGCTATTTTTAATCACAGATTATACTGCATGATCGGATTGGAGTTAAATGACTAGTACCAGTTAATACGATAGCGTTGAATTGTATCCGGGTATCCTTCCCACGAACACCAACCCCTGACCAAGTTGCCTCGTAAGAGGCTTCGTCACCCGCACATCCAAACCCATTATAATGCTCAAAGGTGTTAAACGGCTTGCCGAATTTTTCTTCAATCTCATCGTAGTCAATTCCCTTAAATGCCGCAAGCATCTCTTCGCAGCTTTTAAATTGCTTTTTCTTCCAGCTACCGACACTTCCAAAGAAATACCATGATACAGAAATGACTAAAGCGATGAATAGGAAAGGCCTCATAAAGGGGAGCAATTTTATTTCTGCTTGCCTTGATCGTTTAGTTACAAATCTGACAATCATTATTACAGCCAGTGCCGCCATAAGCAGATAGATAATATTCCAAACCAAATTCGACATGCCTTCTGTGGATGAGTTGTTTGTAAATTCCATTTCTTTCTTTTTTTACTTGATGTCAAATTTCTTGAGGTTATTCACCCCTTTCGAATCGGGCAATATACATACTTATGTATATTTTGAGCCTTATTTTTAGAAGATTTTTGGGATGTGGCAAAACATCCTATTAAGGCAAGGTATTCTAAAGAAGCAAAGGCATTCGGTATTCACCTTAAGACCTTAAGGATCAATAAAGACATGACGCAGGAAGATTTAGCTTTCAACGCTGACATAAGTTTTACCACAATCAACCTCATGGAGGGTGGAAAACTGAACCCGACATTTGCAACTCTTGTAGCAGTCAGTAAAGCCTTGGATGTACCTATGAACCGACTGATGGATTTCTAAAAAAATAGGAGGTAAACAGAACCCTTTCCTATTATCTCATTAAATCCCATTGTGTGATTATTATGTATGATGCACTAGAGGCCACAGGTGCGTTTGTAGTGACAATTGGCACCGTTTGGTTGTGACTAGCACTGGCGGAACTTATGCCAACTATTCGAACAACTATTCAGGAACCATCTTTGGTGTAGATGTATATTAAGTTCTATATGGCGTAAGTCTGCATCACTTTGCGTAAATGCATTTTGCATACTCCATTATCTCTTTAGCTTGTTCTTCGGTGACATCATTTTCGTGTAAATGAAACTTCACAGATGTTACTTTATTTTTCGTCATTAAGGCGAAATTTTCCTTCGTTATTTCAATGCGTCCCTGATGTTCAAAACTATTATCCTTGTTAACTTTTCGCGTGACATTATCAGTAGCGGCCTTACCCGTTATCTTTGAGCCGTCACTAAGTGTAATGATAACGTCTTCTCCTTTGTGATCATACTTTGATAGAACCTGCACTTCTGCACTGTAGAATCTCGCAGCCTTATCCCCCGTGAAGTTCCCTTTTTGAACATGGAGAATTACGGGAAGGATTTCCGATGAATGATAAACTTCAATATTATCATACTTACTTCCATACTTCGCTTTTTCTGCTGGAGGCAATTTATTGGCTATGCTCTTACCAGATTCATAAAATAATATTTTACAATAATCTTTTGGAGGAGCATTTCTCACTTTTTCAGCCTCATAACGTCGTTGGCTAAGAAACATTTTGCGTTCCTCCTTTTCAAAAAATGGATATGTTACTTTGGAAATTCCTGAGAATTTATAAAACACCGTTCCGAATTCATCGCTTTTCAGTTCTAAGAAACTGTTTTTGCCTGACTTACCAAATGGGATAACATTAGTACAGAGGAAGTATTTTCCCTTTAGCTGATCATAGGGTGTCTTTCCTTTGCCATCGTTGAGCAGGACATTGGGGTCTTTTGAGCCATTCAAATAGAAATCATAGTCAGAAACTTTATTATGGTCTTTAATGAATCCCTCGTATCCAGCGACTTTAGTGAATTGATTATCCTTTATGAATAAGGTGTCACCAATAAAGCTTTTTGGATCGGCATTTTGTGCCCATGAATTGAGTGATCCAATAAAGCAAACTATTAAGAATGCCGGAGATGTTTTAATGGTGGGTAACATGATTCAGTGTTTAGAGTGTTCAATTTAAGATAATCCGGCAAATGAAACTATGTGGGCTGGTAGCTACGATAAAGAAAAAGGGAGCCTGAATCTCTCAAACTCCCTTGGGCTCCAACTCGAAAATATCAGTTATATGTTTCAAATATACTAAACATAGTATACTATCAAAATTTTAATTACTTGACTTTTGAAAAGTGGCAAATCAAGTAAAGGAAAGATTTTCAAAGGAACTAAAAGCCTTCGGTAAACATCTAAAGGAAATCCGGGTAAGCAAGGAAGTAACGCAAGAACAACTTGCCCATGATGCAGGGGTAAGTTTCAATTCAATAAACACCATTGAAGCCGGTAAATTAAATCCATCCCTTGCTACATTGTTGGCGATCAGTAAGGCTTTGAAGGTGCCTTTAAAGACTTTAGTTGATTTCTAAACATCGTATATGCAAAACAAAAAGTTTGGTGCCCATTTAAGGAAGTTACGGTTGGCCAAAGGACTTACTCAAAAGTCATTAGCGGCTAAATCTGGCTTATCATTGAGTTACATTAATAAAATTGAGAACGGCAAGTATAATATTCTGATTACCACTTTGTATTCAATTTCCGTTGGTCTCGGTGTAGAGCCGAATACCATGTTGAAATATTAAAAAATAATAAGAGAGCCATAGAACGCCTTTCTACCCCCCTTCTTATCCGTGGTGTATGTACCGGAAAAGTATTCACCAGTACTGGTCTGATCAATCCGATTTTCCTGATCTATTTGAATCCTAATTCGGGTACTTTGGGCACTAACTTTGGGCACTAACTTTTTATAATGAAAAAACCCCCTATGAAGGAGGTTTTAAAAAGTCGGGGCGAGATGATTCGAACATCCGACCCCCACGTCCCTAACGTGGTGCGCTAACCGGGCTGCGCTACGCCCCGAAACTTTCTAAAAAACTGCTGCGAATGTAGTTTTTATTTTCGAATCAGCTAAAACTCAATCTTGGAATTTCAAAATTAATGTCTTTCAATCTTTTAAGATCAGACAATAAGACTAAAAAATCAATCTGTTTTAAATATTTCAGACATACTGACTTTTACGCGGGTAAAAAACTCCGTCAAAATTGCCGTACAATAAAATGGGCGAAATTTTGACAATCATAGTAAAAGAATTTATGGACGCTTTTTCAAAAATCATAATCGATGCCGTAGAAAAAACAAAAAATGCGGTAGTCAAAATTAACGTCTTCAAAACGGTGAAAGGTAAACTTGTAGCCGCCGGTGCAGGGTCCGGGTTTATTTTTTCCTCAGACGGATTCGTTTTTACAAACAGTCACGTGGTTCATGGGGCAGAAAAAATTATGGTTAGTCTTCTCAATGAGAATGAGATCGAGGGCTATATTATTGGCGAAGATCCAGACACCGATTTAGCGATTTTGAAAATTTATACCGAAGGTTATTCAGTCGCGAAATTGGGAGATGCATCTCAGCTTCAAATAGGCCAGTTTGTGATCGCCATTGGTAATCCTTATGGATATCAACATACGGTTACCACGGGCGTGGTAAGCGCATTAGGGAGAACCTTACAAACACAATCCGGTAAACTGGTTGATAATGTCATTCAATCAGATGCCGCTCTTAATCCGGGAAATTCCGGAGGCCCAATGATTACCACAGAGGGCGATGTTATTGGTGTCAACACAGCGATGATACAAGGTGCTCAGGGCCTCAGCTTTTCCGTGGACATCAACACAGCCAAAGAGATTGCTCAACAACTCATCCATCACGGCAAAGTCTTCAAGGCTTATGTGGGAATCATGCTTCAGGAGATCAATATCAATCCAAAAATTAAACAACATTTCAACCTTTCGAACAAGAGAGGATTGTTTGTTACACGGATTGAACCGGAGTCGCCGGCTTCGCGGTCACAACTGCAGGAGGGAGATATCATCATTAATTTCAATAGTCATATCGTGAACAGTACGCACGAACTTTTCAAAGAACTAACCAAAAAAGAAATTCTAACGATGGTTGATGTTACGGTGCTGCGTCGGACTGAACTGCTAAACTTTAGTATAGTTCCGTCCGAACGGAAATAAAAAAAACCTGTGGGTGACACAGGTTTTTATAACATTAATATCTTCTTCGTTTGGCATCGGGTGGCCTGGAGGTTTTGTATGAACTTCCTGATGAGGAAGTCCTTCCCCTTTTGAAATCTCTTCCGGAAGACTCGCTGCGCGAGCTGGGTCCTCGTCGGTCCGTAACCTCTACTCGAACTTGTCTCCCTTTGTATTCAATTCCTTTAAATCCGGTTATAATACTGTCTGCTTTTTCTTTCTCAACTTCAAAAAATGAGTAAGCGCCTTTCAGGTCCATCTTGCCGATAAACTTTTTGTCTACGCCGCTCACATCATCGATGAACGCTAACATATCACCAGCATCTAATCCATCCATTTTACCAAGATTGATAAAGAAGCGGCTTCCTGTTCCGTGGCGATCGCCACCGCTATCACCGTCACTCACTCTCCTGTCGTCTTTGTTGAGATCGGGGGCATTCCTATAATAATCTAAAAAGCGGTTGAATTCAATCGAAGCAAAACGCTTGATCAATTCCGGCTTCGTAAGGTCTTTTAATTCTTCATATACGGCAGGTAAAAATTCACCGATCTCAGCATCGTTCACTTTTACTTCCCGCACTTTGTGCATTAAAGCGAGCAATTGTTTTTGGCAAACCTCTGCGCCAGTCGGCACCATCATTCTCTTGAAAGGTGACTTTAACGTTTTTTCAAGTTGTTTAACACGCCCCAGCTCCCTTCGGGAAATCATAGCAATTGAAATACCTTTCTTTCCCGCCCGTGCTGTTCTTCCACTTCGATGCGTATAGAATTCCATTTCATCGGGCATGTTCATGTGAATAACGTGTGTGATGTCTTCAACATCAATTCCACGTGCCGCCACATCTGTAGCTACCAGGATTTGGAGTGACCGCTGACGGAATTTCAACATAACCCGATCGCGTTGTTGTTGGGTGAGGTCGCCGTGTAAGGCATCGGCGTTGTAACCATCCTTCATTAACATTTCAGCAATGCGCTGCGTGTCAATACGCGTGCGGCAAAAGATCAGAGCGAAAATTTCCGGATTGTCATCCAATATTCTTTTCAGCGCAAGGTATTTATCCTTCTCCTGAACCATCACATAATGATGCTCGATATTTACATTACCAACATTTTGTTCTCCCACCGTGAGTTCATGAGGATTGCTCATATAATTCTTCATGATGGATTTTACTTCCCGTGGCATGGTGGCTGAAAATAGCCATGTATTTTTTTCCTCCGGTGTATAAGAAAGTATCTTGTCAAGATCTTCTTTAAATCCCATATTCAACATCTCATCGGCTTCATCCAACACAACGTATTTTACAGTACCCAAATTGATCGCTTTGCGATCGATAAGGTCAATAAGTCTACCGGGTGTGGCTACGATAATCTGAGCACCGCGTTTCACTTTTCTGATCTGTTCACTGATGCTGGAACCTCCATAGACAGCAACAATATTGAATGCTTTAAATTTTTCAGCAAAATTTTCAAGATCGCTGGTAATTTGCAGGCCTAGCTCGCGTGTAGGCGCGAGCACCAAAGCTTGCGTATCACGGCTTTTATCATCAATTAACTCCAGCAAGGGGAGTCCAAAAGCTGCTGTTTTACCGGTGCCCGTTTGCGCCAACCCGACAAAGTCAATATTTCCTTTAAGCAAGACGGGGATTGCTTTTTCTTGTATGGGTGTAGGTATTTCGAAGCCGATTTGTAATACCGACTCAACCAATCCCTTGGACAGACCCAAGGCTTCAAAAGATTTCATTAAAATTTATTAAGTAAGCCGCAAAGGTACGGTAATTATGTGGATTTAGGATTAGAAGATTAGAAAATTGGAAGATTGGAAGATTGGTCACAATATTTCAATTTTTTAAACTTTCAATTTTCCAATCATCCAAACTGCCTTATATTGCGCCCTTCTGAAAGGGGCATTAGCTCAGCTGGCTAGAGCGTCACGCTGGCAGTGTGAAGGTCATCGGTTCGACTCCGATATGCTCCACTTAGAAATAGTAAGCGGTAATCGGTAATCAGTAAGAGGTACACAGCACCGAAACTGATTACCGACTCCCGATCACTGATTACCTCTTACCGATTACCTTTTACCTCTTACCGACTACTGCATGCGATTGCGCTCGATAATTTCGCGGAAAGATTTTTTATAAGTTTCACCAATGGGCAATAACGCACCCTTTATCTGCACATTATTTTTATGGACTATCTCGATGGCTTTTAAGGCTATAATGAATGAATTGTGGATCCGGATAAATTTATCAGCGGGTAATTGCTCTTCTAACGTTTTGAGGCGTTGAAGGCTTACTATCTTTTGCAGGTTCGTGTGGATCGTTACATAATCTTTAAGTCCTTCCATGTAGAGGATATCATCAAAAACCACTTTTACAAGCTTTGTTCCATCTTTTACGAAGACAAAGGACTGTTCAGCAGGCATCGGTACTCTTTCAACGATGGCAGGTGGCTTTTGCACTTCTAACCGTTGCACGACCTTATCGACTGAGCGAAGGAAACGTTCAAACGTAATGGGCTTTAAAAGATAGTCAGCTACATCTAATTCATAACCTTCCAAAGCATACTCTGAATAGGCCGTTGTTAAGATTACAAGCGGTTTATTTTTTAAGACTTTAAGCAACGAGATGCCCGTTAACTCCGGCATTTGCACATCCAGGAAAAGCAGATCTATTGTGTTTTTACGCAATACCTCTAAGGCCATAAGTGGACTTGAACAAGCTTCGATAAAATTCAAGGAGGGAACCTTTCGGACATATTCCACCATCAGGTTTCGCGCCAACGGTTCATCTTCAACAATTACACAATTCAATTTCATGTACCTCTGTAATTAGAAAAATCGAGTTATCGAACGGATATCAAGTTACAACAAATGCTTTGGGATGCACCTCCGGCTTTCCGGTTAATGTAAGGCTAAGTTCGACGCAATAAACCTCTTCCGTATCTTCTACCTTAATTTTATATTGTCCAGGGTAACTCAGCGCTAATCTTCGTTGTACATTCTGTAACCCGATGCCCGATTTTTCCGTGCTACCACCCGCGCTATTGGGTTTGCTGTTTTTTACTGTATAGATACACTCATTGCCCGTCAATTGTATCATGATGCTCACCCAGGCCTTGGGATTGTTGTTGCTCACCCCATGCTTGAAAGCATTTTCAAGAAAAGTAATAAAAATCAAGGGAGTAATCCATACATTCTCCGTGTTACCCGATATATCAAACTTAATGGGGATCTGATCATTTAGTCTTAACCGCTCCAGGCTAATGTAACTTTGCATGTATTCAATCTCTTTGCTTAGCAGCACCTTTGGATGATTTGAATCATAAATCATGTACCGCATCATTTGCGATAGCTTCGCGATCACTTCAGTCGTATTTTCCGATTTGCTGTAGGCCAGGTAGTATAAATTATTTAGCGTATTAAAAAGAAAGTGGGGATTGATCTGAGCTTTTAGAAAATTAAGTTCCGCTGTAAGTTTTTCATTTTCTACTTCTTTTTTCTTGGCTTCAAACTCAAGCCATTCCACGGCAAAGCGTAGCATCGCTACAAAAATTACAATAAAAAGATTGGTGGTAATCACTTGAACTAAAAAACGCGTATGGTATAAATATTCTTCTTTTCCAGTAAGGCCATCAATCCAATAACGCTCGAAATTAATCCGAAGAAACATGATCAGTGCAAATGGTAAAATAAACTCTGCTAAGTAAAGCCAGACATTTTTTCGCTTTAAAAAACGAGGAAGGAAAAAGAAATAATTTATGTACGAGATAAGGGCAGCAAAAACAACCTGAATGGTCGCAATCGTGATTACTCTTTCCCAGTCAAGTTCCCTGCCTCGTCGGTAGGAGCTGATTTGATACAAAAAGAATGATAAATACACACACCAAAACGACAGATGTAACAGCACCACACGGTTTCGATGAAAGAAGACTGACATATCAGAATTGGTATTTGCCCATTAAAGGTAGCCCTTCCGTAATGATCGAAAAGGACTTCTCACACTTTTTCTACCGTTCGCAAAATTTGATCGACCAATGCCCCTTATATGATCTACCTTACGGTCTGGTCGAATACTTGGCAGGTGCATCGAGCCGAATGGCACGATGGTCTAATTGTTATCCAAAAGTAGCAACTAAAAACTTTCTTTGCAGTTAAATAAAATGGCTCAAACAAAATTAGGTCTTGAGTAGTTGTCCGTTTCAAAATCAAATAAATGAAAAAATTTCTAGTTCTGTTTGTATTTCTGTCCGCGTGTATTGTTTTAAATGCCCAAGACGGTAAAGGCAATGGCAAGATCCTTGGGTCAGTTAACGATGCTGAGACCAATCAACCTGTAGAGTACGCCAACGTCGCTTTACTGGATCCGGCGACGCAAAAACCAGTCAATGGAGCGGTGTGTGATGATAAAGGCAAGTTTGTAATCCAGAAAATTGCACCGGGTACCTATACCGTTACGATTTCTTTCATAGGATATGAAACACAAACAATCGAAAACATAAAGGTCGAGGACAAACGGGACGATGTTAATTTAGGGGTAGTTAAGTTAGGGACTAGTTCAAAAATCTTAAGTGAAGTTGTTGTTCAAGGTCAAAAGCAGCTTATAGAAGAAAGAGTTGACCGCACAATTTATAATGCTGAAAACGACATTACAACAAAAGGCGGCGATGCTACTGACGTTTTGAAAAGAGTTCCTATGCTTTCCGTTGACTTGGATGGTAATGTTACTTTACGCGGAAGTCAGAACATAAAAGTGTTGGTCAACAACAAACCTTCTACAATAATGGCAAGCAGTGTGGCGGATGCGTTGAAACAAATCCCAGCAGATGAAATTAAGAGCGTAGAAGTGATCACCTCACCATCCGCCAAGTATGATGCTGAAGGAACCGGAGGAATTATTAATATCATTACCAAGAAAAATACGCTGCAGGGAGCAACCTTAAATATTAATTCCGGCGTTGGTAACAGAGGTTCAAATCTTGGTCTCAATGGCAATTACCGAACCGGTAAAATGGGTTTTTCGCTCGGGGGATTTGGCCGTGCCAATTACAATGTAAATGGAAGCTTTGATAACAGTCAGTTAACTATCGATTCAGCGAACAACTTCCTTAATCTTCAACAGGCTGATACGCGTAATCGGGGATTATTTGGCAATTACACGCTTGGGTGGGATTACGATATAGACAAGAAAAATTCATTAGCTGCCTCCGTACGTTTTGGTGCCCGGAACCACACCAATTACCAGGACGGTCTTTTTACGCAATATTTTACAGACGATGCTTTTACAAGAAGCACACTACAGAGCGTCGCTACGAAGGACTTGTCAAATACTGTAGACGTAAATTTAACATATACCCACCTCTACGAGAAGCCACAGAAAGAATTCAATCTGCTGGCTCTTTATAGCAAGAACAACCGGAACAATGATTTCGAAAACAGATTACTTGAAGAAGTTGGCGATGATCGCTCTAATTCATTTAAGAATCTTAACGATAGCTATAATCAGGAGATCGCTGTTCAGGCAGATTTTCAAACTCCCATTGGTTCGACGCAAATAGTTGAGGTAGGCGGAAAGGATATTATGCGCAAAGTCTTCAGCGATTTTTCGCGTTTTGATGATCATGGTGATGGATACGAGCTTAACCAAAATGCAGAGTATTTCAACAATCTTAACTATGATCAAAATGTGCTAGCAGGATATCTTGCTTATACATTAGCGTTGAAAAACGGATATAGTGTTAAAGTTGGATCCAGGTATGAATACACTACCATTGAGGCATTCACCAAAACGGAAGACAATATTGAAATTCCTTCCTATGGAGTCTTTGTCCCCAGTGTCAATCTCTCGAAAAAATTAAAGGCTGGCAATATGATTAAGATTGCTTACAACCGTCGGATCCAGCGACCCTCCATTCAATTTTTAAACCCTAACAGACAAAATTCAAATGAGATCGATATATCGGAAGGAAATCCTGAGCTCGATCCGGAGTACACCGACAACTATGAATTCAGTTACAATGCGTACATAAAGGGCTCATCTCTAAACTTCTCCACCTTCGTCCGGAACACAACGGGTTCGATACAGCGCGTTCGGATTCCTCAGGATGATGGTAAAATTCTATCTACCTATCAAAACATAGGCACCGAAAACGCTTATGGCGTGAGCATCTTTGCCAATGTGAATATGGGCAAACTTTCACTGAATGGTGGTTCTGATCTCTATTA
The DNA here is from genome assembly GCA_964484845.1 of uncultured Chryseolinea sp. GTDB lineage: Bacteria > Bacteroidota > Bacteroidia > Cytophagales > Cyclobacteriaceae > Chryseolinea. The sequence goes on from CAZAHL010000099.1 coordinate 19,998, forward strand.
CGCTGTGCTGGATGATAACATTGCGACAAAGAATGACGGGTGGGTTGTGAGCGGCCGAATTTTTGGTAGCTACGAATTGCAAAAAGGATGGGGCCTACAGTTCTTTAGTTTTTTCCGTGGCCGTCAGGTACAATTGCAAGGGACTCAGGGTGGCTTTGGAATATACAGCCTTGGGGTAAAGAAAGATTTCAATGAAAAAAGAGGTAGCATCGGTTTGGGTACCGAAAATTTTTTTACTCCCTCCTTTAAAATTCGCAGTGAGTCAAACTCACCAACCTTTCAACAGAAAAGCTTATCGGTGTTGCACAACATGGGCTTTCGTTTGACGTTCAGCTACCGAATTGGTAAAATGAACGTTGATGGTAGCCGAACTAGACGCAGAAAGACAATCAGCAACGATGACATGAAAGACGGAGGCGATGGAGGAGGACAAGGCATGGATGGAGGCGGTCAAACACAACCTGCCCGAACTGGCGGAGCTGTTGCGCAAGGCACTGGTGGACGGAATCCTCAAAAGGCTGTTGTCAATCCGAATGCACCACCAGCCGATTCGTTAGCTGTTGTTATCGCTGAAGGAACCTGGCAATATACGCTTGAATCCCCACAAGGCGGGGAAGGAACCCTTACGATTAACAAACTTGATAATACTTATTCAGGGACGATTACAAACAAACGTTTCAACTCAACTACTGAGTTATCGTCTGTTGAGCTTAGAGGAAATAAAATAACATTCACCTACGAAGCCACCGGACAAGGTGGAAATAAAATGCCGGTTCAAGTCGCCGCAATCATAACAGGGGATGCCTTGAATGGTACGATGACAGTGGGGCAGTTTGGAACGTTTCCAATGAATGCGGTGAGGAAATAGTTTAGAGGTTTCGGGTTTTGAGGTTTAAAGTTGTCCGATAGTATAAGTTCTGCTGGCTTCCACGTTCGCTAACTGGTCTCCGCGTTAGTTAGATTTTATCCATGGCAGCAAGATGACGAACGATATAAGAGCTATTTAAGGAAAGTAATGTGAGGGCTAGCTATCAGCCTAAACACTTTCGGCTAAGGTTCGCATGTTTTTTACCCGTTCCGGATCTACTGTTCGAAGTTTAAATTCTGAGCCTTCGTCTGAACCCATACCAGCAATGTTGGGGTTTTTATAAATCATAGGGCTCTCCTTAAAAGAGGTAGCTGAAAAATGAATTTCTTTAGCACCAGACTTAGTGA
>CAZAHL010000100.1:0-21172 GCA_964484845.1 uncultured Chryseolinea sp.
AATAGCAAAAATATTTTTAGCCCTCCTGTGAAATTTGACTTATTGGACAGCCCCTAACAAACATAGGATATGAAAGAAATACTATAAATGTGTGCATAGACAAGGGCGCAGCCCAGGGTTATTCATTGGGCGTAACCGCGCCATGCTGGCTTCGAATCGATCTTCTCGCTTTTTGGCGCGGAACGAATGCACTTCATCGGAACGGGTTGTGTGGAAGCAACCTTCCAACCCATACAAAAACCCGGCGTCATCAACGACCGCCACATCCAAAAGTTCAATGAGAGGCACACATTATGATGCATTTAAACAGAAATAATTTCCATGCATTGCGTGTCGGGTAATGTTCTCATTTCATATAACATTTGTAGCCGACACGCTGCCGCCCTTAAACAATAGACCCGGAGCAACAACTCCGGGCTATTCACATTCAATCCCTCACGGGATTGGCACGAACTCGATAGTGAACGCGATTTTTGAATGACAACGACTCGCCCGCCCGTCTGTAACGGCGGACAGGAAAATGAACATCTCGTTAGCAGTGTAAAGGTAAAAAACCAAGTTGACAAAGTAGGATTAGCGGTGCGTGATAAATCTCCAAAAGCAATGTTCCTTGTTTGAAGTCGTTTAGAAACAACATCGAACAAGGAACAGTTGGTTAGAGCGCGTGAAGTAAAAGGTTAGTGATTACTCCATCGTAAATATCCAGGCTTCTTTGAACATGTTTTTCCACCTGTATTCATTTCTTGCTTTTTTAGCTTCTTCTAAATCGTACGAGGAGTAGATGTAGACGTAGTAGAATTTATTTTTTGGATTAAGCGCTACGTTCACTTTGTGACCTTCATTCAATAATTTTTTAGTGAATTTTGTTGAGTGGTCCATCATACTGAATACGCCAACCACTACGTAGTGACCTTTAGAGATTGTGAACGATTTAGCAGGTCTGCCGGTGTTGGTTTTAGCAACTTCAGGTTTTGTAGATTCTGTGGATATTTTATTTTCCTCAGGGTTTCTCCTTGCAGCAGGTTGAGTGACTGCCGGTGACGATGGCTTACTATTCCTATCCGAATTATTGGAAAGCTTCCTTTTCAGATTTTCATTGTAAGGGTCATTTTTTGCAATTTTTGGTCTTTCAACTTCAATAGCATTTCCTAGTCTTTCGTGGGTTGGTTTAGGTTTACCTTTAGCAAATGAATTAGACTTAACAAATGATGATTTGGTTTTTTTCTTTCCCAATTTTAAAGTCATATGAAGTTCATGTGCACTTGTCGCCGTGACTCCTGATTTAAAGGGAGGGAATTCGTAGCTATAACTGAATTTGAATTTTTCTTTAACATTCATTCCAAGGAATAGGGCCAGTCCATTATTTTGGTTATACCCAGCACCAGTCCAGATTTTATCCTTAAAATATAGTAATGTAGCGGCCTCCCATGAGTCCTGCAGGCCATCAGCACTCTGCTTGTATAATACATAGGGTTCCATGGAAATATTCTCCATCATGCCGACATTGAAGCGATAGCTCATGGAGAATAACCGATTTTTTAAATTTGAAAGGGAGAATTTATTGAATGCTTCGGGATTGAATGAGCTAGAATTAAACAACTCGGTAAAGGCGAATCCAAATTTAAACCCTGAATTGGCGTATACAACACCAGCATTTCCATCGATATAAAAGTTATTATTTGCCGCATTTAGGAGCGCCGGATCGTTTGAATTAAGCTCCTCTGAATTTAAGTCCATTGCATTGAGTCCAAGACCGGCGGAGAGGCCGAATCGTAGCGTTTGCTTTTCTCCGAGTGGGACAACATAACCAAAAGTTGTCATAACAGTTGACGTTCTTAATAAGACCTGTTTGTCAGTGGTCAAACTCACGCCAAAAGCTACCCGGTTACTGGTGGGAAATTGCAAGGTAAGCCCTGTTACCACTGGAGCATCTTCAAAGTTTACCCATTGCTTACGATAAGCCAGATTTAATTCTGTCTGATTATTAATTCCCACATAGGCAGGATTGAAAAGATAAGGATTTGAGAAAAATTGTCTGTATTGGGGGCCCCGGGTTTGACCGTACGTGGAACTTATTACTGCTAAAACTGCGATTGCTATTACTACAAATTTTCTCATGATCAAAAAAGTTATCAGATTATTTTACTACACATAATTTTATCCTTATCTAATGCGACAACAATTGATGTTGCCACCCACTATTTTCGTAATGGGTATAATTCTAAAGTGTTAGATTTTTGGCAAATGCCAGGATCGAATGTTGGATAGTAAATATTTTAGAGGTAAATGGGACTTGAATTCCTTCTGAATTCGTTTGCGCCAATAGTTCAGACGTTATCCCGATTAAATGTCTCTATAAAATTTTGATGACCTCAATTTGGTGTTAATAATCAGGGATCGAAAGGGCCGGTCGTTGAAACAACCTATTCTTAGATCAACACGACTTTTGATATGTTCAATGAAATAAAAAAAATACAATCCTTTTTGGGCGAAAAAAAAAATAAAGATTTAATAAAAAGGTAACCATAATCGGTATGGAAATACAGTCAATTCAAAGAGAATATTTTAGAGCCATGTGAAAATGCGACTGATGAAATTTTTGAAAATATTTTAGTGAAGTTTAGAAAACGATTGCTTTCTAAATTAGGGGGAATTGCCTGCTAGTTTCCCTCTGTGTCCTCATTTTTTTAAAAATGGTTATATCTAAATAAATTTGACACAGCATAGAGAAAATGGGGGCTGGGCTGTTATAATCGTAAATACTTGCAGATTATACTTTTATGCGTGAGAAAAATCATGAACATATAAAACCAATGTCATTGGGTGGGCTTATAACGACAAGTAGCTTTGTGGACTTTTATACTACAGCCTAACCAGATAGGTGATTCTGATCTTTAAGAGCTGTATGCAGGGGCACTTAACCAGGTTAAGATTTTTTTGAAAATAAAAAGATACTTGTGGTTACCTTCAATAAATATGGAAAAAAGAATTTTGCTAGTAAGTTATAACTATCATCCAGAACCCACTGGTATCGGCAAATACAATGGCGAAATGATATCCTGGTTTGTGAAGCAGGGTTATGATTGCACCGTGATTACTTCTTATCCTTATTACCCTTTTTGGAAAGTTCAAGAGCCATATTATAAAAAAAGATTTTGGTATACTAAAGAAGAATCGAACGATGGAGCATCCGGCGGAAAGTTGAAAGTTATCAGATGTCCTCAATACGTTCCTCTCGAACCATCCGGAGTAAAGCGTATTTTGCTTGACGTTTCATTTTTGATATCTGCTTTTTTCCCTTTAGTAAGATTACTTTTTTTAGAAAAGATCGATTTTGTCTTAACAGTGGTTCCCGCTTTTCAAGTGGGCTTGTTGGGAGTATTATATAAAAAAATCCGAAGGGCTAAACTTTTATATCATATTCAAGATCTGCAGATCGAAGCAGCTCGCGATTTAAATATGATAAAATCCAAGGCAGCAATTAATGCTTTGTTTAAAGTGGAGAAATACATTTTTGCCAATTCGGATGTTATTAGTAGCATATCGGACGGAATGGTAGATAAAATTCAGCAAAAAACAAGTAAACATGTTTCGTCGTTTCCGAATTGGACAGATACGACGATGTTTTATCCTATCGAAGATCGTGTACAGTTAAAAAAGGATTTTGGGTTCGATCCGTCGGATAAGATCATATTGTACTCTGGATCAATTGGTGAAAAACAAGGGATCGAGGGCATTCTCTATGTTGCGGATCAACTAAGAGAGTATAAGCAGTTAAAATTCTTAATATGTGGGTCGGGGCCTTATAAGCAAAAGTTACAAAGTATCGCCCAGGACTTAAATTTGGAGAATGTCAATTTTTTCCCCATTCAACCACACGCCAAGTTCAATCAGTTCCTTAATCTTGCCGACGTACATTTAGTCATTCAAAAAGCTGGAGCTAGCGATTTGGTGATGCCTTCAAAAATCACGACAATTTTAGCGGTCGGAGGACTGGCAGTCATAACAGCTAATCCCGGCTCCGGGCTCCACACGCTTATAAACAAACATAAAATAGGGGTTCTGGTTGCAGCTGAAAACACGTCAGCGCTTAAGGATTGCCTCGTAAATGTGACCACCAAGGATTGTAGTGAAATAAACAAGAATGCAAGGAGATACGCAGAGACTTTTCTGTCGATTGATAAAATAATGGCATCCTTTCGGGATCTAATGCATCATAACAAGACCGCACCCAAGATTGCCGCCATGCATTCTACGGCTTTGAAAGGGAGCGAGCCGGTCGCTATCTCTTCGCTGGAAGGGCCAATCTCAGCCAAAGGTAAAAACTCGCATGTTTGAATAATTCGTATAATTGATAACTTTATCTATTAAACTGCAATACGTGAAAAAAAATAACCATTTCAAAAACCAGGTAAATCGCATCGTGATTTATCTTTCAATACTGGCTTTCATCTCATCCTGCTCAAAACGGAATTTGGTCTATTTTAGTGATCTGCCTTCCTCATCCAATCTAGAAACGCCCATTAAGAACTACTCTCAGCCTAAAATCCAGCCTGACGACTTATTGAGCATTACAGTGAGCAGCCTGAACGCGGAGTCAAATGTCTTATTTAACAATGTTATTCTTCCGGTGAATGCAAATGCAGGTGGAACCATAGCAAGTAAAGTCAACGAGGGGTACCTGGTCGACAAAAGTGGCGCCATTAACTTTCCAGTGATAGGAAAAATAATGCTGGTTGGACTAACAAAAGAGCAGGCTACAGAGAAAATGACCTCTGAGATAAAAGTGCACGTAAAAAACCCGATTGTTAATATTAGGTTTGTGAATTTCAAAATAACAGTTATTGGTGAGGTTAAAGAACCAGCTACCTTCGTTATTGCAACCGAAAAAATAAGTGTATTGGAGGCACTTGGATTAGCTGGGGATATGACCGCCTTTGGAAAAAGGGAAAATGTATTAATTATTAGGGAACAGGACGGAATCCGAAAGGCTGTGAGGGTTAACTTAAATAATAAAGAAGTATTGAATTCACCATTTTTCTACTTACAGCAAAATGACATCGTTTATGTTGAGCCTGAAAACCGCGCGAGGTTGGCCGAAACTGCTCAACGTAACCGACTGATTCCCGTCTGGGCTTCGATCATTTCAACTGCAGGTTTTATTGCGATCACAATTTTACAAGACTAAGTTATGGCAAAAAAAGAAGTTTTTAATAGTGAACCGCTCGATGTTGAAGAAGTTGATGTAAAACAACTTTTATCTAGGTATTTCCGGTATTGGTATGTATTCATTCTAAGTTTGATTGTATGTGTTGCCGCCGCCGCTGCTTACTTGTACGTGGCTACACCTCAATATAGAGTTGTGAGTAGCATCTTGCTTAAAAATGAAGAGAACCAAACGAATTCGCGGGGGACAGAAGTAGGAGAATTAAGTCTTTTCAGCATGAAGCAGAGTATTGATAACGAGCTTGAAGTTTTAAGCTCAAAGAGCTTAATGCACAGAGTATTTTCAGAACTATCCCTGTTCGTCACATACCATATAAAAGAAAAATTCAAGACCAGGGAAATTTACGGAAAAGACCTCCCGATAAAGTTAATTATCACAAAACTCCATCCAACCGCGTACGATCATTCCATCACGATCCAACGGAAGACCGGCACTGTTTTTACAATCAAGGAAGAAGGAGGAAAGGTTAGTAATCATAAATACGGTGAGGAGATTAGTCTGAACTATGGAATCTTTACGGTCATAGCGGCACCTTTGGATTCGGCGTCAAAATTGAATCGTGAAACGACACAACCGATTATTGTGAAATTTCATGATATCGTTAAAATGGCTAATTTATATAATAAGGACCTTAAAATCGAAGCCGTTAATAGAAGGGCAAGCGTTATCAGACTAAGCCTGATAGAATCGGTTCCCGAAAAAGGAAGGGATATCATCAACAAACTTCTCGAAGTTTATAGTAAGGAAGCATTGGAGGATAGAAATAGATTAGCGAACACAACGATTCTGTTTATTGATGAACGCTTAAAGTACCTTACTTCTGAGCTCACCAATGTTGAAAAAGATGTTGAGCAATTTAAAAGAGCTAACGAAGTAACCGATGTAACCTCTGACGCAGGCCAATATTTACAACAAGCGACCGATTACAACCGGCAACTGTCAGATCTCGGTAATCAAATCGAAGTTTTGGAATCGCTCGAAGATTATTTAGAAAAGCAGGCAGGCAAATTCGAAGTTGTTCCCAGTACACTCAGTATACAAGAACCAACCCTGGTAAGTTTAATAACTAAGTTCAATGATTTACAACTTGAAAAAGAACGGATGTTACGCACTGCTTTGCCGAGCAACCCGTTGGTTCAGGATATCAATGAACAGCTATCAACTCTCCAACTTAACATATTGGAAAATTTGCATACCATTAAACAGGGATTGTCGATAACCCGTAAAAATTTAGAATCCACATCCGGACGCTTCCGATCTCAGATTAATAAAGTCCCTTCCATCGAGCGTGAACTCCTTGATATCAATAGACAGCAGGGAACGAAAGGGAACCTTTATCTTTACTTGTTGCAAAAGAGGGAGGAGTCTGCACTGGCACTCGAAGCAACCGTTTCGAAATCAAGAATGCTTGATCCTGCTATTGTCGAGGATAAACCAGTTAGCCCTAAAAAATCATTGATCTACTTATTTGCTGTACTTGCCGGATTAGGTTTCCCTTTTACAGTGTTATATATCAAGGACGCCTTGAACGACAAGATTCAATTGAAGAGAGATGTGCAACGGTTGACCCGTACGCCGATTCTTGGCGAAATTTCGCGTAGCACATCAGGCGTAAGTCTGGTCATAACCAAAGAAAGTACCAGTTCCATCGCTGAGCTCTTCCGCCTTATTCGTTCGAACCTTCACTTCGCGACTGCAGGGAAAGAGAATAAAGTTTTGCTGGTCACCTCCAGTATAAGTGGGGAGGGCAAAACGTTCTTTTCTATTAACCTGGCAGCCAGTCTTGCCTTAATTGGTAAATCTGTCGTATTGTTGGAGTTGGATTTAAGGAGGCCTAGCATGGCAAAACAACTTGGCGTCAAGCCGAGCCTGGGAATTACCAATTATCTCATAGCGATGGATAAATATTCGCTGGAGGATATCATAAAACAACACAAGACGGTTCGTGGCCTTTTTATTGCGTTATCGGGATCAATCCCTCCAAATCCTTCTGAATTGATGACCTCTAAAAATCTGGCGAACTTTATTCAGGAGCTAAAAGAGAAATTTGACTACGTAATTATAGACTCTCCGCCAATTGGCCAGGTCGCAGATGCATTTAGCCTTAGCCCCATAGTGGATTCTTCTATTTATCTGATGCGTTATAATTATACTACAAAATCGAAGATAGAATTAATTGATGACATCTATGTCAACAAAAAATTACCTCATCCCATGATCGTGCTTAATGACTCAAAAGAAGCGAGTGGATATGGATACAAGAGCAGTGAAAATGCAAAAGAAGAAATCAGCCTCGTTAATTTATAATCATGATTATTTTACAAAATAAGATAAAAAAGGATTGTACTAATCGGAGGCATATATGTCTACAGCCGTACGGTTAATTTCGGGAAGTGCTGCAACATGGGCCCAAATTGCTGTGACCATGGCTTCTCAAGTTATCCTGGTTCCAATTTACCTTAGCCATTGGGATGTTAAAACCTATGGAACCTGGCTTGCTGTGCAAGGTATAATGAGCACCCTTTCGATGATCGATCTTGGTCATCAGTATTTTATCGGGTATGAATTCCTGCGTCTTGGAAGCAAAAATTTACTTGACCTGAGTAAATATCTCTGGTCTGCGATTGTAGTAGGACTCATACTGGGCACACTGCAAGTTTTGTTAATTGTGGTATTTTTTTTTAGCGGAATATTGCTCTTCCTGTTAGGTGAATCAAATAATGAAGATATACACTTACTAAATTCAGCAGGGATTGCCCTGCTCCTGGAAGGAATTAACTGGCTGGGAATAAGAACGATTTCCGGTTTAATGTCCAAGGCATTAGCACCTTTCGGATATGCACCCAGGATGATGTGGTGGATGTTTGTTTATGTGGTCGTCGCTGCCCTGGCTCCATTAATAGCAGTTATAATGGGGGCAGACCTCATGACGACATCTATTGCGTTGTCTGTGGCTTCTTTCGCTTATGCCGTGCCCTTTTATATTGACATTTTTAGGTTGCTAAAGAGGGAAAAAATAAAACTTCTGAAACCTTCATTGCCGCTGGGATATTCAAACTTTAAAAAATCACTTCCTCTTTTAGGTAAATCCATATTTGAAAATATGAGACAACAAGGGGTGCGTTTGGTTTTGGCCCCCTTAGCGGGACCTATCGGGTTGGCAATTTTTTCTACCATGCGCACAGTCGCAAATGTTGCATTGCAAGGCCTCAACACCATATTAAACCCCCTGATCCCTGATTTAACGAGGTTTTTGCATGACCGGGATCAACCGAGAAGTGAAGCGGCATTTGCCACGATTTGGATTGTAGTCGTAGCGCTCATGGCACCTGGTATCGTCATTTTACAATCCTTTATCGAACCGTTTTTCATCTTCTGGACCCAAGGAAAAATTCCTTTTGATCCATTGCTTTTTGCTATACTCTCCATGGGCGTTGTTGTCTATGCCGTAGTGCAGCCCGCTATGGCTGTTGTTATGGGAAATAATCTAACTAAAACTCAATTAGCATTATCCGCAACGGCAGCGGTTATTGTTTTTGGTGGCTTATGTCTGTTGGTGCCTATTATAGGGATCTTAGGTGCTGCCATCGCCCTATTCTTAGCCGAGGTTGTAGCTGCCATAGGATATATAATTTATGCGGAACGCTGGTTAATTAAAAACCAGTTAGTTTGGCCCAAACGCTCTTTCAATTTAGCGTCGGCCTCCGTTTGGATTGCAGGCGGAGCTTTAGCGGGTATGATATGGATACCTCAGTTTAAATGGACTGTATTTACAATTTCAATGGTTCTTTTTGCTTGGAATGTATGGAGGTACTGGCAGGTTCTTCCGGCTGTTGCGATAAATAGTGCTAAAAATATTTTGAATAAAATACCCGGTATCAATACGTTTTTCAAAAATTACGGCCTTTAAAAACATACTGATAAAGGACTCGCTTAACATGTTAAGGTAAATAAATGCAATTGAGGCTTACAAAATGAAAGCATCTGGAATTTACAACGGTAACGATTTGATCTTTCGGTTTATGGCTTGTGCAGAAAGTACTAGTCTCCTCGGAATTTCTAGCGAAGAATGTGCTAAAAAAACATCTGTTACAACGGTGGTAGCGTCTTGAATCGATAAATAATACGTCGTGTGCGATAGTTAATTATTAAGACTCGCAATATTTATATGCAAATAGAGAATGTATGAAAAAGTTTATCCCGAAATCCAAACTAAGCATAGGAGCATTAATACTCCTCGTTGTTTTTTTTGGTTTTGAGATTACGTTAAGAAATGTTTGGGGATTTGGCCATATGGTGCTTTTTCAGGAAGATGAAAGTTTTGAATATATACCCAAAGCAAACCAAAATTTGATCCGGTTCGGAAAAACAAATGGCTATAACGAATACTCCATGCGCAGTTTACCGATGAGCCGTGAGGATAAATGCATTATACTCGGATTTGGCGATTCGGTGATTAACGGAGGCACCCTGACCAGCCAGGACAGTCTGGCGACCACCCTTGTCGAAAATGAATTACAATATCGAGTTAACAAGGGCGTCAGATTCTTAAATATTAGTGCAGGCAGTTGGGGCCCCGATAATTGTGCGGCATACTTAAAAAAATACGGATCTTTTGATGCTAAGATGATCGTATTATTTGTGAGCAGTCATGACGCCCATGATAATATGACCTTTGAAAAAACGGTCGGTGTTCATAGTTCCTATCCAGAAAAACAGTACCCTTTGGCGATGTTAGAACTTTTGGATAGATATATTAAACCGCGCTTCTTAAGTTTACTTAGTAATAGCCATGAGGCGGAGGACCTTCTGATTAACAAAAATGGAGTGGGTTTTAATTCTGGGTTCGATTTTTTCCATGATTTTACAAAAAAAAATAAAATTCCTTTTATAGTTTGTTTACATGCTGAACGAAAAGAAGTAGAAGAAAAGCAGTACGGGCCGGGAGGCGAGGAAATTTTACAGTATTGTAATAAAAATAATATTAAAGTTATTTCCGGTCTGCAAATTGGTGAAGACTTAAGTGATTTTAGAGACCAAATTCATGTAAACGAAACAGGTCAGAAGCGATGGGCAAATGTGTTGTTCAATGAAATTTACGAGACAATTAAAACTTGCAATTAGCTGAAACGGCTTTGCGTAATTTTATTATTTTTAGTTATGATTCAAACTAACAGTATAGCAAAAACAGAACCTGAGTTTCTAACTCAGGTTATCCGTGCTTCATGGGCTGTTCTAGGTGTGTGTATTGTATACCAACTTATATTTTTTGCTGAAATCATAAATGTCGTTGCCATGGCTTCCGTAGTTCTTGCCTGGTTCGTTTCAACCAACATTTGGCTTCGCAAGTCTATGCTCGAAACCTACCTCATTTCTGCTTTTACAATTTTAGGTTTTGCTTCCACACAATTCTATTTTCCTCTAGTCTTTACGACGATTGAAAATAAGCCCCTGATCTATAATTTGGAGCTCCCTGAAGAGGTATTTCTTCATTCTTCTTTAGCGCTTTTTGTGTTAATCATAGCACATGCTATTTATAGATTTATTTCAAAAATTTCGTTTAGCAGATCCGTTTCACTTTTAGGTAAGATTGGATTTTTTGATCCTCCGAGCCATATGCAATTATGGCTAATGGGATTTTTTGGAATGGCTTCGTCTTTTTATGTTTATTTTACATCGCCTGATATTGGCAGGGAAGTTACCGGCGCAGCTTCAGATAAATTGTTACAAGGATTAGTGCCATTTTCGTATGCTCCGTTTTTTATTCCGTTAGGAAAATTATTCGGGAATAATCAGAAACTATCAAAAACATTTGTTCTAACGATTTTGATATATTCAGCTATGCTGTTTGCAATCAGTGTTGGCAGAAATAGCAGGGCTGGATTTATTTTAGGACTGACAACTCCGGCATTCGCTTACGCGTTGGGGCTGTTACTTGGAGTATTCAAGACGAAAATTTTGACGTTTAAAAATGTGGCCGTTGGTGCTTTCGTTCTTTATATTCTAACGGGCCCCCTCTCTGATCTTGGAGTCGCTATGCTAATTGCCCGTGATAAAAACAACAAAGACATCACGGCGATGGAGCAGATTGATAAGACGCTCGAAGCTTTTGGCGATGACTACGCTCTTGAAGCTCGGAGAAAATCAGATCTAGCGAACGATGCCGGTGACTTTGATTGGGATGAACGTTATTTGGATAATCTCTTTACTGCCAGGTTTGCCAATATTAAATTTAACGATGCCAGTCTTGTCACTTACTCTAAAGTAGGCCCTTATGATCCAGACATGCAAGACTTTTCGAGGGATCAGTTGGTTGCAACCCTCCCCGATCCAATAATAAAACTATTTGGCTTTGATGTTGATAAAGAAGTCATACTCTCACTTTCTTTTGGAGACTATCTTTACCTCCTTGCCGGTGGATATGGCCAACCCGAAGGATTTCGGATAGGGCACATTGCTGGAACAGGTCTGGCCGCTTATGGCTGGTGGTATTTGTGGCTTTTTGGGTTAGTCGTAATCCCCATATTTTATTTAAATGACAAGTTTTTCCGAAGAAAGACAGGATTGGCCCTGTCTTCCGCAGAGAGACCAGAACAGAAGTTTCTCTTCAGCTTCTGCGGGGTTCTTGCTCTTACTTCATTCTTTCAATTCCTGATGTTTGAAAGTGTCATCATTGGTGCCAATTATTTAATTCGGGGTTGGATACAAATTGTAGTACTTTATTTCCTCATGTTTCACGCGAGCCGGCTACTCAGCCAGATAATCGAGGGGAGGAAAAAAACCGTGGCCAGGGTATCCAATTAATGCCGAATATTTCAGGAATATTTACATGAACAGAAATCCCTTATCGTAATAACAAGATCCCAAGTTTTATAATCAGGCAGCAACTACCTTCTTAGGTGGAGATATTGGCTGCCGATAGTGAAAGAGAAAGAATAAATACGTTCTTTTTTAAGCAAAGCAAGGATGGACAATTTTAAATTGATATTTAGGCTTTTAGATTTATATGAAAATTATTTTAATTGGAAATTATCGCCTGGACAAGCAGGAAAGTATGTTGCGGTTTACGCAATTTCTTTATACCGGATTTCGCGATGCAGGCTATGAGTGTGAAATATGGTTGCCCTCCATCGTATTTGGTTCTTTCCTTAAAACGTCTGAAACCGGTTTTAAAAAGTGGATTGGCTACCTGGATAAGTGGATTGTATTTCCCATCATTTTATGGTGGCGATTACGGGATAAGGAACTGCGAAGCGCCAATACCCGATTTCATGTTTGCGATCATTCCAATGCGCCTTACCTTAAGCATTTGCCCAAAGATCGTACAGGAATTACGTGCCATGATGTAATCGCGATCCGGGGAGCATTGGGTTTTGCAGATGCGGCTGCTACCAGCACAGTGGCTGGCAAGATTCTTCAAAAATGGATTTTGAATGGCCTGAAAGGAGCTAAGTTGCTTGCTTGCGATACCCATGTTACCCTTTCACAGCTAAACAATCTTTTAATCAACGAACCAAAGCAGACGAAAGATTGGCGAGTCATTCACCTGGGCTTCAATGATGAATTTAAGCCCCTTGACAAAAAAGACCGCAACACGTTACTTGTTCAATCGAACATAAATCCAGAGATACCATTTATTCTCCACGTCGGATCTGGACATCCCCGTAAAAACAGGAAATTGCTGATCGACATGGTTGCGGCTCTTGGAAGCAGATGGACCGGTGTAATTTGCTTTGCAGGTCAAGCGTTGAACGAAGCGATGTTATCGCATGCAGAAGCATTGGGAGTTCGTCAACGGATATTTTCCGTTGTTGGACCAAGCCATACAATGTTGTTAGCGCTTTATAGCAGTTGTGAAGCTTTTATTTTCCCGTCTTTTTCAGAAGGTTTCGGCTGGCCGCCCATCGAAGCACAGGCTTGCGGAGCGCCCGTCATTGCCAGCAATATAGAACCAATGCCTGAAGTCAGTGATGGTTCTGCTCTTCATGCTGATCCAACAAAACCGAAGGAATTTGCGGAAAAATTTCTCCTTTTACAGGACCAAACGTTCAGAGCAAACCTTATCCGGAAAGGATTTGAAAATATAATTCGTTTCCATCCTAACAGAATGATAAATTCATATCTTGCATTACATGGTTTAAAGCCCCTTAAACCTTGACACATTATGTTTTTGAAAGCTTTACTAAATAGGAACGTCCCAGAGCTATCTGAATCCCTGATGATTCAAAATATTTTGCTTGCTAAAATGCTCTTGTTTATTAATTCGTTTCATTCAGACGTTTTTAAGGAAACGGGTTGAATAATTTGTGGCCACGCTAATTCTACCACCGATAACAATATGACATTTCAGCGTATCGGTAACTAAGTTTGCCAGGTTTTGCAGCACAAATTCAGAGTTAGCAGTAAGGTTCAGAAATAATAAGCTTAGCTTAAACGGATCCGGTATGCATTGGCAAACAAATTATTTCTTAATAGACTTATCCAAAAAGCTACCTTGGTCCGACGATAATTCATGGCAAGAATATAACACTATCCGCAATGACTAAAGAAATTGTTGCTCCCATTAAAACAAAAACAAATACTTATAAAGTTTTTGTGACATCAGCCTACACTGATACTCATCCAATTTCAACCTTTTTAGAGTTCACGAAATTGGATAAAATTAAAAGCCATCAAGTGATTTCCGACCCGGAACAGGCGGACATCATTCTTTTTATAGAAAACTCCAGATATGAAGAAGATCACTTTTTTAGTAAATTAAAAAGTCACAATCTGGTAAAAAAATATCCAGACAAGGTTTTTATGTATAATTCTCATGACATGCCCTGGTTCGTTTTACCCGGGTTATATACCTGTATACCAAAAAAACAATTCGATTATAATCACATGTCTGCTGGCCCTTATATCGAAGTTGTAAACGATTACATACAATGTGATTTTTCTAAGACACCAAAATATCTCTATTCGTTTTTCGGAGCTCGGTCTTCCGACATTAGACGAAAACTTTTTAACATTAAACACCATCCGAGAAGCATTATGTTAGAAACGGCCCAGCATATTTTTTACGGTGGCAATAGACCTAAATCCCCTCAGGTTCAATATGCAGAGCTTATGAGCGATAGCAAATTTGTTCTAGCTCCCAAAGGTATAGGAACTTCCTCGGTACGTCTTTTTGAAATATTAAGGGCGGGTAGGATACCCGTAGTTATATCCGATAACTTAGTCTTACCACCCGGACCGGATTGGAATAAGTGTTCCGTGCAAGTGCTAGAGTCTGAGGTCGATAAAATTCCTGAGATACTTGAAAAACACGAGGCTAGCTGGCCGGAGAATTCTAAAGTAGCCAGAAAAGCCTACGAAGATTTTTTCGCTCCTGATACAATCTTTAATTACTTCATAGACAGTATAGGTAAATTAAAGAAAACAAGTTCAACAACTCCCCGGTTAGGGTACCGAAACACAATAGCATATTATAGATATGTCAATAGAAAGCTTGTGATTGAGAATATAAAGGTCGTACTCAATTTTTTGAAATCGAAGGTCAAGGGTGCTTGATGTTCAGGAAATAATTTTTTGTCTTACAACCCCTTTGTTTCGAACTTTGGCCTATGAAGATATTGCACGTTTTAACAGACATGGACCCTAAAATGGGAGGCGTTTGTCAGGCTGTACGGACTATCATTTCCGGGTTACGAAACTTAGGTATCGAGAGTGAGGTTGTTTCCTTAAATTCTGCCGACTCGCTTTTTTTAAAAGAGGATCCGTTTTTAATACACGCTTTGGGACCCGCACAGGGTCCGTGGGCTTATGCATCAAAACTAATTCCGTGGTTAATTGATAATTTTTCACGCTTTGATACCGTGATCATTCATGGGTTATGGCAATATCATGGATACGCTGTCGAGAAAGCGCTTCGCCAGCATAAACTTAAATCGAAGGACTCAACACTACCGAAAATTTTTGTCATGCCTCATGGTATGCTTGACCCGTACTTTCAGCGAGCAACGGGACGGCAGCTGAAAGCCTTGCGTAATTTGCTCTACTGGAAACTGATAGAACGAAAGGTTGTAAACAACGCCGACGGATTGCTCTTTACTTGCGAGGAGGAGCGACAACTTGCCAGGGAGCCCTTTCGTCCGTATTTCCCTAAACAAGAATTGGTTGTCGGAATGGGTGTCGAAACACCACCGCCCTATACGGACAAGATGCGCCAGGCTTTTTTGGAGAAATGCCCAGAGTTAAGTAATAAGCCCTATCTTTTGTTTTTGAGCCGCATACACGAAAAGAAAGGAGTCGACCTTCTGATCAGAGCCTATATCGAAACATTTAAAGATTCAAGAAAATCCGGTTCAGAATTTCCGTGGCTTGTTTTAGCAGGCCCTGGATTGGAAACTCCCTATGGAGAAGCCATGCGAAATCTTGTAAAAGAAGCAGGCGACCTGAAGGATAATATTTTTTTTCCCGGGATGCTGGCTAAGGATGCCAAGTGGGGAGCGTTCTATGGCTGCGAATCATTTGTATTATCAAGTCACCAGGAAAATTTCGGTATTGCAATAGTGGAAGCGTTAGCGTGTGGAAAGCCGGTTTTGATCTCAAAGCAAGTCAATATCTGGCGAGAAATCGAAGCTGGTGAGGCAGGAATTGTGTCCGAGGATACGCTGGCAGGTACTCAGTATCTCTTAAAGAAATGGCAACAGCTTACACCTGCAAATAAAGCGACTTTAGGAATTCATGCCCAGAGTGTATTTGAAGAAAAGTTCGCAGTAGATCCTGCTGCCAAGCGGCTGTTGAATTCTATTCGTTAGAAAATGGATGCCATGAGTAATCACATGTATACGTTAAGATTTATCAATCATGAAATTGGATAAACCGGTTAGTCTTTTTCTAGAACGTAGCGCAACCTCTCATTTGCGAAAACTAATACAGCATTCCGACCAGTTTTCCTTAACTGACGATGGTGAGGAGGCTGAGGCTATCATTTTTGAAAATGACAAGGCCAGCTACATTCGTCAAACACCTGAATATCAAAAGTGGCCTGCCAAATGTGTGGTGGTAAGCGAATGTGACAATCCCTCATACTTTTTACCAGGATGTTATGCATCCAATGAAATTTGTTGGTTAGGTAAAAATAGAACCAGGACGATACCTTATCTTATTTCGCAGGATGGATTCCCCAATCCGTATATCAAAGACATTAGTATGGAGGCTGCCCGCCGTTATGTTTACGCCTTTAAAGGGGGCGCGACGAGTTGGGTGCGGAAAAGAATATTCAAAAATCCACCAACCCATCCGGACGTTTTAATTCAAGAGTCGAACAACTATCGTCATTGGAATTTTGAGACTACCTATGCAGATGCGAAATCGATTTCGCAAAAAGACTATGCTGAAATTCTGTCTCAATCTTCTTTTTTTCTCTGCCCGCTGGGAGTTGGATCTTCCAGCATCAGGCTTTATGAGGTCATGCAGGCAGGTAGGGTGCCCGTTATAATTTCAGATAACTGGAAGCCAATTGAAGGTATGAAATGGTCTGAATTCTCGATTCAAGTACCCGAGGTAAATCTATCACACTTGGACCGGATAATCCGGGAAAACAAACATTTAGCCCCACAACTAGGTGAAAAAGCAAAACAAACTTGGATGGAATATTGCGCACCAGGGGCCGATACGGTTTTTTTAGCTAATTGTATACGAGGTATTCTTGCTGGCAGAGATGAAAAGAGGGAGAACCTAATACACTTCGTTTTTCCATTTTTCGAATTGAAACGAAATGTGAGCGAAAATGGTAGGAGTACAATGCGGTCCCTTATTCTTCGAATGTTTGCATTAACCGGTTTGAAATTTCCTTACTCCCTCAATCGACCTATAAAATAAATAAAGCTTGTTGATTGGTTTTTTGCATAGCCACTTAGGCGAGAAAAAGACATTTTTAGCATACGCGACCGATTCAAATTTAAAATAGTCGAATTTGTTCCTATTTTACACAGATTTAATACGATCATTGGCGTAAAAGATTTATTGTCATGCAGACGGAGCTATCTAAATTCACGTTAGGAGATTACAAGGCAGGTCCTAAATGGAAGGTCGGTCTATGGTATATTTTCAATTATTTGTTTTTCTATAGTGTCGTTCCCTGGCCTTCTTCACTGAAAGCAACCGTCCTTCGTATTTTTGGCGCTCAGGTAGGAGTGGGACTGGTCATTAAAAACAGTGTTAGAATCAAAAACCCCTGGCGATTAAAAATTGGCAATCATTGCTGGATCGGGGAGGACGCCTGGATTGATAACCTGGAAAATGTTGATATCGGGAATAACGTATGCTTATCTCAGGGGTCGATGCTGCTGACTGGTAACCATGATTATACCGACAGCACTTTCCCTTATCGACTAGGCAAAATTGTTTTAGAAGATGGTGTTTGGATAGGCGCTCAGTCAGTGGTATGTCCTGGCGTAACTTGCAAGTCTCATTCTATTTTGACTGTACACTCGGTAGCATCCAAAAATTTGGATCCATGGAGCATTTATGCAGGCAATCCATCCACCTTTGTCAGGCATCGAACAATGAGAAAATAATTTTCCACAAAGGGTGGTAGATTTTCAATTTAGAAGACTTTACCCGCGTTGATTTTTAGAGCCTATCTATACCGTTGTATTTATTTTCAATGCATCATACCGCGGATCTTCCTTCAAGCCCTTGTACGTTGGGTACTCAAGGAAATAATTTACAGGGACTATACGTTTTTCAACGCATTGGTTGATATGATAAAATACCTTGTCCAGGTCGCCTAATCCAAACCAGATTCCCGCCAGGTCTGCGTCAACGACGGAATCCGGATCTTCTATCTGCCGTTGTTCTAATTTCTTTATACATTCAAGAGCCTCGTCCTTCATTCCTAATTTGGCGTAAGCGAAGCCAACACCCATCAATCCTTTTAGTGGATGGTTGGTGAGGCGGTGTACTTCTTTAAAAAGTTCGAGAGCGCCTTCCCAATCACCTTTCATGCCTGTCGCCCAGGCTTTGAGTTCGATGCTGATTCGCATTTGCGGATTTAGCTCCAGTACCCGATCGGCCTGACGGATCGCATCATCATACCGCTCGACAAAAATATAGGTGTTTCCAAGGAAGTGGTTCATGATAGGGGAGAGCGGATCAATCTTCACGGCCTCTTCCATTATTTTTACAGCTTTATCTTTCTGGCCTACTATGACAAAATAAAGTCCCAACAACTGATGGGCCGTAGTAGCGGCAGGGTTCAGTTGAATTGCTTTTTGAAGCGCTTCATAACTCTCAGTCCACTTCCATTCATAGAAGAGATAAACACTTGCTTTCGCAATATGTCCTTCCGCGATTTTATCGTCGAGAGCTAAAGCTTTATCTGCGTATCGGTTAACGATTTCAAAGGCTTTATGGGGCATCATTTGTCCGGTGGAGCCAAGGAAACTATACGCTCCGGCTGCCATGGCATACGCTTGCGCATAGTTTGGTTCGAGTGCAATAGCCTCTTCAAAACATTCAATCGCCTTTCGGGTATCAGCTGGAGTAACTTTATTCCAATAGTGCAGGGCTTTCAGGTAACTGGTATAAGCCTCAATATTTTTTGTTGGAGGTTTTATTAATGGTTCACCCTGTGGCCCTGATGTTAGGTTTTCCCTTAACTTATTAGCGATAATGCCGCTGATTTCTTCCTGTACTTCGAAAATATCAGTCAGGTCTCTATCGTAGTTCTCGCTCCATATGTGATAACCGTCTGCTGCATTAATTAACTGGGCGGTTATACGTACGCGGTTACCAGCTTTACGAACGCTGCCTTCCAGTATTTTATCCACATTCAGCTTAACTGCAATATTTCGGATGTCTTCATTTTTTCCTTTGAAAGCAAACACCGACGTACGGGAGGTGATCTGTAATCCTTCAACTTTTGTCAATGCGTTTAGTAACTCCTCGGTAATGCCGTCGCTAAAATATTCATTTTCCGGATCGGCGCTCATGTTGACAAATGGTAAAACTGCTAACCGATTTGTTGGCTGTTTGGTTTTGCCGATGAGCTCATTCCGCTTAGGCACAACGATACCACTGTTGGAGATTGCAAAAATTCGTACCGGCTGTTTTACATTTTTTAACTCAAAGTATCCTAACTCCAGGGCGCTGATATTCTCTTGATTTTTTATTTCATCGAAAACTTTTTCAGAAACGAATACGCTGCCCGAAACGGCTAAGGATTCAATACGCGAAGCTAAGTTTACGCCGTCACCATAAATGGTTTCATCCTCTACAGTGACATCGCCAATATGGATACCGATGCGCAAATCAACTGGCGGACTCTGTTGAAGTTTACGCTGAATTTCTACTGAACAGTTAACCGCATCAATCGCACTATTAAAAATGCTGAGAGATCCATCCCCATAGTATTGTAGAATTTTGCCATGGTGGGCGTTAAGGCATTCTTCAAGTACTTCTTTTAACCGCTTCCGCTTTGCCTTTGCCAATTGTTCATTCTCTTGCATGAGCGCCGTGTATCCCGACATGTCTGCAAATACTATCGCCACGAGTTGTCTCATTAGAGTAAAATTAAGAAAGAAAATGATTTTGGGATGTTTATCCGTCCTAAGTCGCAACAATCCAACTAATTTCCGATGAAATTTATCCACAAACTGTTGACGAAGTTCACATTTCAAACGATTTATCTGAACACATCACCCGTTAAGTACAATTTTAAAGATCGGTATGCGGGAATTCCAAAGTTGGCATTATGCTTTCATCTCTTGTTTTATATGTTTAACTAAAAAGGAAGCTTATGAAATTGATGAAAAGAGAATTCACAAAACGATGGATGCTCATGAGTGCCATGCATTGGAGGAGTTTTACTTTTCTCTTTCCAGGCTGGCGCTCAAGATCAAACAACAACGGAAACGACAGTGCAGACGCAAACTGATACAAGAACATTTGAATCAGACAACGATCGAGATGAACGTCCAAAGGCCAGAGCAGGTATAAAGGGAGGATTAAACCTCAGTAACCTTATTACCGATGAAGTAAATGACAAGCATTCACGGGTTGGTTTTCATGCTGGGGTTTATGGTCAGCTGTTTGCAACCGAAGCTTTTGCAATTCAACCCGAATTAAATTACTCCACCAAGGGAAATGAAGTGACGACTAATTTTGGAATAATCGATCAGGAAACAAAATTCAACTTAGCTTATCTCGATGTGCCTATTCTGGCAGTATTTAAATTGGGAAGTGTTGCCGAAATCCAAGCTGGTCCCTATTGGGCATATCTTGTGGGGGCTAACGTCGACACGGATGGAGATCTAGGAGACGATTTTAGACAACTCGACCGGGATAATTTTGATAATTGGGATTATGGTTTAACGGGAGGGATAGGCTTCAATCTGGGGGATATACAATTGGGTGCACGGTATAACTATGGACTCAATGAAATTGCGCAGAGCCCAGGTGCGAAGAGGCTTTTAGGAGGTGCAAAAAACTCCGTTGGTCAAGTTTATCTGGCATTTAATCTTGCTGGTCATCATAAATAATAATTTTAGCAATAAATGAAAAAACTGATTCTCACTGGTGAGGATCGGTTTTTTTATTTACAATTTTTTTAGCGAACGACAGCTTTGTTTTAACATGCTCATCTTCTCAACTAAAAAGTATCGACTATGAACGCGTCAACGTTAGAAAGAAAATCATTACGTCGTATAAAAGGACAAGGAGGTTTTATTCACATCGATGGCGGTGGGGATGTCAACTTAAGGTGGTAGCCCCGGATGAAATCCCTTGTCTATGCACATAAGTTAGGTTAACCTTTAGATATAGATGAGCTGCAACCCTGAAAGGGTGTTATCATAAACGCAGGGTGCAGCCCTGCGTTTAGAAATGAAGCGTAAACTAAAGCCCTGAAAGGCATGCGCGTAAACTTAACGAAGTTGTCAAAATAAACTCCAG
>CAZAHL010000101.1:0-21105 GCA_964484845.1 uncultured Chryseolinea sp.
ATCCTTTAACCTTAACACGTTATAGAATTATTGAAATTTTTGAACGCCTTGGGTTTAATGTGGCCGATGGTCCCGAGATTGAGGATGACTGGCATAATTTCTCCGCGTTAAATTTTCCGGAGAATCATCCCGCCCGTGAAATGCAGGATACTTTCTTCATCGAAAAAAAAGGCGTTGGAGGAAGTCAGCAGGACGTCGTTCTGAGAACGCATACATCAAACGTTCAAATACGGATGATGCAAAGTCAAAAGCCTCCACTTCGTGCCATTATGCCTGGACGAGTGTACCGTAATGAGGCGATCTCTGCACGGGCGCATTGTTTTTTTCATCAGGTGGAAGGATTATATGTCGATAAAAATGTAGGCTTCGCTGATCTAAAACAGACACTTTATCACTTTGCCAAAGAAATGTATGGGCAGGACGTGAAGATCAGATTCAGGCCTTCCTATTTCCCTTTCACAGAACCAAGTGCTGAAATTGATGTCACTTGTCTCATATGCAAAGGGAAAGGCTGTAATGTATGTAAATATTCGGGCTGGGTGGAAATTGCAGGGTCGGGTATGGTTCATCCCAATGTGCTGAAAAATTGTAATATCGATCCTGAAGAATTCACGGGTTTTGCTTTCGGTATGGGAATAGAGCGTATCACGATGCTCCGGTATCAAATAAATGATTTGCGTTTGTTCTCTGAAAATGATGTACGATTCCTAAAGCAGTTTCAACCGATAATATGACGAATGAAGGTTGAGACCATAAAAAATATTGCTGTAGTAGGAGCAGGAACCATGGGCCAGGGGATTGCACAAGTGTGTGCATTGGCGGGTTATCCGGTCATGCTGTATGACACGCAACCGGACTTGATCAAAACAGCAATTGCCAGTATTCGAAAGAGCCTGGATGAACGTGTTGGCAAAGATGAGCTCGACACAAATCAAAAGAATGAGGCTTTATCCTTAATCGAAGCTGTTGGTGATTTTCGTCAATTACAAGTTGACCTCGCCATTGAAGCTGTGCCTGAAAAATTGGAATTGAAACAAAAAATTGTTGGTGAGCTTGAAAAGTTGAACGCCAAAGACTGCATATTGGTAAGCACGACGTCCTCGTTTCCGATTGCTGTCATGGCATCTGTTCTCAAACATAAAGAACGTTTTGCCGGACTTCATTTCTTTAATCCTGCTCCGGTGATCAGACTTGTAGAGATTATTAGAGGTGCTGCTACGGAGCAACATACCTTGGATGTTTTGAAACTCTTCGCTGACAGTGTTTTTAAACCATCTGTGATAGTCAACGACTCACCCGGTTTTATTGTTAACCGGGTGACCAGACTTTTTTTTCTGGAAGCGCTTACGATGGTGGAAGAAGGAGTATCGGATTTTAAAACCATCGATGACTTATGCACGGCTACGGGGTTTAAAATTGGGCCTTTTGAATTAATGGACCTTATGGGCGTGGATACTAATCTAGCCGTTACGGAGTCATTGTATCAGGCTTTCAATCATGAGCCAAGATTTCGGCCAAGCCGCATTCAACAACACAAGGTTGATGGGGGACATTGTGGAAGAAAAAGTGGGAAAGGTTTTTATGAATATCCGAATTAACAAAAGCACATTAATTTCAAAGCATGTTCTGGCACGTTGGATTACGGTCTGGTTTTTTATCGTGCTTGGCTGTTCACCCGATTATAGCGACGACAATATTCCGCCCACCAATTTTCCCGATATCGTTATTGCGCTCAACCTCCCGTCTTATTCGACATTGATGACAAAAGGTGGATATAAAGAAATAGATGGCGGGGTTCGTGGGATTATAGTCTATTGTGAAGAGGTTGGCAAATATCACGCTTTCGAGCGGAACTGTTCCTATCAACCTAATGATGCGTGTGCCACGGTAAACATAGATGCCTCAAAATTATTTATGATCGACCCTTGCTGTGGTTCGTCCTTCGATTTTTCTACCGGTAACCCTATGGGAGGTGCCGCCTGGAGGCCACTAAGAAAGTATCAAACAAACGTCACAGGAAACGAACTCACGATTACGGAAGTTGTCGTTGACTAAAATTTAGGCAGAGTTGCGCGCTGCATTAATAATTCCAAACATACAGCGCAACACGAGTTTCCTATATACCTTCTCATTTTTCTCCTCTGCCTTTTCCAAGGTGCGCAATTGCTGAAGTGCAAATTGTTGAATCGTTATCAGGGGAAGTACAATACGTTCGCGCAGCTTTACGGAATCCCTGTTCATCGGATTATTTTCCATAAGTTCGGAGAAGCCTGAAACCTCAAGGATCATTTCAGAAGAGAGTTTATATTCGGCATACATCTTTTTCCAGAGCGAACCAAACTCTTTGTCCTTGGCAAGGTAAGCGGTAGCCGGATAGTATGTTTTTGTAAGCGACATCATACTGTTGCTCAACAACGTTCGGAAGAAGAGCGACTCGGCGAATAATATTTTGAGCTTCGGCAGTTTACCCTTCTTTTTTAATTCTTTAAGCGCGGTTCCGACGCCATAAAAACCGGGAATATTTTGCTTCATTTGTGCCCATGAACCAACAAAAGGTATTGCCCTTAAGTCTTCAAATTTTAAGCTTCCCTGATTGCGTTTGGCCGGTCGCGATCCAATATTAATATCACCGAAAAAGGACAACGGAGTAATTTTCTCCAGGTAAGGAACAAACTTCGGATGTTGTTTTAAATCCAGGTATGCTTTATGGCCTTCGTTCGCTAATGCATTTAATAACTGAATATCTTCCTGCTTTAATTGATTCTTGTGACTATGAAATACGGAGTTTTCAACTCCTGCCGAAAGCAATTGCTCTAAATTATAGGCGCATGAAACCGGCTTGCCAAAATTGGAACTGATCGTTTGACCCTGTATGGTAATCTGGACTTCTTTGTCTTCAATGGTGTCCCCCAACGAAGCGTAAAAATCGTGTGTATTTCCACCACCTCTTGCAGGTGGTCCTCCTCTGCCATCAAAAAAAACAGCTGTAAATCCTTGGTCCCTGGTAATACGCGTCAGATTTTCTTTTGCCTGGTAAATCGACCAGTTGGCGCGAAGATACCCCCCATCTTTTGTGCCGTCGGAAAAACCAAGCATAATGGTTTGCTTGCTGTCTCGCCTTTTCAAATGCTCTCTGTAAGTCGGAATTTTATACAGCGCTTCCATAATAGTGCCGGCATTTGATAAGTCTTCAATGGTCTCAAAAAGCGGAACAATGTCCAAGGGGAGTTGATTCTTTTGACCAATGATTAAATTGGCCAGCTGATAAACCCGGATAACATCCAGCGCGGATTGACAGTTGCTGATGATGTAACGGTGACAGCCTTCCTCCCCATTTTGCTCCTGGATCTGTCCGATGACGCTAATGCTCCCGATGAGTTCATTAATAAAACTATCTTCGAAATTGAAGGATGCTGGCTTGAATTTTAGAGAAAGTAAGGTGTCTATTTTTTCGGGGTCAGTCAGGTTTTCAAAACCAATAAGCTTTTTATTTTTTGATTTTAATATTTCCAAAATCGCTTCCCAAGCGTAAGCATGCTTACGGCTGTCCTGGCGGATGTCCATACTGGCAAAATAGAATCCGAAAAGCTTTACCTTCATAATAAAAGCTTCCAATAAATTCAGGAATAGTCCTTTGTGATCCCGGATCAAAACCTCGCGTGCCTCCATTAAATCGGCAAGAAGTTCATCGGGATGGTTGTAAATTTCACCGTATCCGGCAAAGGCAATTGGATATACTTTGCGCTCAGCCCGTGCAATAATATGATCTACTCCTTTGAATGTCAGGCGTCTTTTTAAAAAGCGTATATCACGGTGATAGCATCTCAGCAAAGTCTGTTGCAAATGCTGCGCGACTTTCAATGTTATTTCATGCGTAACAAAAGGATTTCCATCCCGGTCGCCTCCCGGCCAAAAACCAATTTTTATCAAGTCAAAATTCTTCCAGTCATCCAACGGTATGTTCAGGCCAGTTCGCAGCTTGTTCACAATGGCTGGAATGGCTGTGTAGAATACATTTTCAAGAAACCAACAGAGGCTTACCGCTTCGTCATAGGGTGTCAGTTTTTCTTTATTTATAAAAGCAGTTTTGCCTAGTTGGCGAAGCAACAAATTAATGTGCTCTAACCTGTTTTCCCGAATAACTTCTTCGAGGTCGTTGATGATGGCCAATACGTTACCTGGATAAAATTGCGTAGGGTGCGCGGTGAGTACAACGCGTACACTGAACTCTTCCAATTTCTTTTTCAATTCATTGCTTGCACCTTCGGCATCTGTTCGCATCAGGAGTTCAGCGACAGTTCCTTTCCCTTTCAGTTCGTTGATCTCATCAAAGGCAGCGTCTTCGATGGAATCAAAAAGCACTACCTGTCTTTCAATATATTGTATAAATCCAAAGAGTAAATCGAACTGTTCTTCCCGTGAAGCTTTCGGTGTATAATCGGTAAAGAATTTTTTTATAATAGCTTTGGGATCCTTTCCCAACTCATAGCCGTTTTCGCATGATTGCAACAGCAGTGGTAACAATGTCCCCGTTCGATAAATACCCGAATAAGGTAGATTGAGAAAAAGACTGTTATACATGTGATATCGGGTAGATACAGTCTCATTGAATTGACTAGCCATAGATGATGTAATTGAAATCCAACAAAGGTATCAAATACTCCTATGGAGCGAATTGTAGCGGGATGAATTGATAACATTTTTTTGGGAAAACGATTTCGAAGAGCTGACAGCGTACAGTTGACAGCGTACAGCTCAGGCCTACGTTATTAGTTAAGGCTCTGCCCGAATCGCTATTAATACCGGCCCGGATCACTTGCTGAACGAGCTGTCCACTGTAAGCTGTTAGCTGTAAGCTTATTCAACCACTTCCCCCTTGATAGTCAGTTGCACAACGCTTTCTTCGGCATTGGCATTAACCGTCACGGATTTGGTGAAGACGCCTACTTTCGCAGCATCGTAAGTTGCTTTTACAAAACCTTCGCCGCCGGGAGCGATAGGATCTTTACTGTATTCGGTTACCGTACAGCCACAAGATGCCCGAACGGAAGAAATCACTAACGGGGCATTTCCGGTATTAGTGAATTTGAATTCATGGGTAACAGGTTTGTTCAAGGCGATCTTACCAAAATCATAAGCCGTTCCATTCCATGAAAATGAAGGTGCTGCCGTCATGTTCCATTCGGTCGATGGAGTTGCAACCATGGTAAAAAGTTGGGCAAATGAACCAGTTGCACAAATCGAGAAGACAAGGATCAAACTAATTTTTTTCATTTTGATAAAATTTAGAGTTAGAGATAAAAGATTACTGTTAACGGCGAAGTACTTTTCTCATGTAGTTGATCGTCACCAACGCATGCGAAATCATGCAGAGCAGCTAACTATACAAAATTGTGAAATTCATCAATAAACGGGTGTTAACGATTTTGTAATAAATGTTAACGCCCTGTTAAACTTGAAAAAACCATCCGTTGTCTTTTTAACCTGTGAAGTGTAAGGGCCACCTACTTTTTGTTAATGACTTGTTAATGTCCTCCGGCCATGAGAGCAATTATCGTAACTTTATCGTGTGAAACGCTCTTCGATACGTTTTGTAGTTATCCTGGCCGCCCTGAGTATTATTGGTATAACCATTACCCAGATCTATTGGGTACGACGGGCTTTTGATTTAAAAGAAGCTGAGTTTGAACGCACGGTGCAAACAGCCCTTTACAATGTTGCCCATCAAATTTTTGAAATCAATAAAACGCCCTCGCCCGCTAACAATCCGGTTAAACAACTTTCTACAAACTACTTTGTAGTCATGGTGAATGGTGAAATTGACGCCAGTCTTCTTGAATTCTTATTGACGAACGAATTCGAGAAGCGAAGCATTGATGCTGATTTTGAATATGGAGTTTATGACTGCTCCAGCGAACGGATGGTATATGGAAATTATGTTCCGCTGAAAACAGCGAAAGAAAAAAAAACCAGCAAAAATCTACCAAGGTGGGCTAACCAAGGGTATTATTTTGGGGTTCAGTTTCCCAATAGAGCGGCCCACATCATTAATCAAATGGGAATATGGTCCTTCTCTTCGATCGTCTTGTTGTTGGTGATTACTTTTTTTTCTTACTCTCTGTTTGTTATCCTAAAACAAAAAAGGCTTTCGGAGATACAAAAAGATTTCATCAATAACATGACGCATGAATTTAAAACCCCCATTGCTACCATTGCCGTCTCCGCAGAAGTTTTGAAAGATCCGAACATTGTTCACCAGCCGGAGCGTTTGTTAAACTATGCGAATATCATTGAGAAAGAAAACATAAGATTGAAACAACAAGTAGAGCGTGTTTTACAAATGGCCCGACTTGACAAAGACGCCGTCGGTCTCAAAAAAGAAGTTGTGAATGTGCATCACCTTATCCAGGATTCAATACGTCATCATGCGATGACCTTACAAGACATGAAGGGAGACGTTCAATGTGAGTTAAAGGCCTCTCTTGTCAATATAGAAGCGGACAAGTTTCACCTCACCAGTGTATTTAATAACTTATTGGATAATGCTGTTAAGTATTGCAACACCATTCCAAAAATTATCATCCGGACACTGAATCATCACAAAGGTTTATATATTGAAATAATAGATAACGGTATCGGTATTAGTCCGGACAATCAGAAAAGGATATTTCAAAAATTTTACAGAGTTCCTACCGGAAACGTTCATGATGTAAAAGGATTTGGGCTAGGATTAAGTTACGCCAAAACAATTGTGGAAGCCCACGGTGGTGAAATCTCCGTTAACAGTGAGCTGGGACAAGGTTGCACTTTTAGAATCTATATTCCCGCTTAATGGTAATACCCCCTGGAAAAACGACTGGGTATTTCATTTGTGGCTCGGGATTTTACGCATAACGAAAAATAAATAGACTAATAACTGAACGAAACAGGATGCTCGACAACAAGAAAATACTGCTGGTTGAAGATGACCCCAGTTTGGGTTTTGTTATTAAGGATAACTTGATAATGAAAGGGTACGATGTTACACTTTGCCAAGACGGGGAGGAAGCTGAGAAATCGTTTGCTTCCACTTTTTATAACCTTTGTATATTCGACATCATGCTTCCTAAAAAAGATGGATTCTCTCTCGCGCGAAGTGTTCGACAAAAAAACACTTCTGTTCCAATATTATTTCTTACCGCAAAGTCGATGGTGGAGGATAAGCTTGAGGGTTTCCGAACGGGAGCAGATGATTACATCACAAAGCCATTCAGTCTGGATGAACTTCTTTGTCGCATTGAAGTTTTTTTACGCAGAAGTCCTCCAAGTATTCAAAAGGACGGAAAAAAAGTAGTGTCTGTTGGGCAATATGATTTTGATTTCGCGAACCTGACGTTAAGGATTAATGGGAATGAAAAATCCCTGACACAGAAAGAAGCGGATGTTTTAAAATTGCTTTATCAAAATCGCGACCGTGTATTAAAGCGTGACGAAATCCTTCTTCATGTGTGGGGTGACGATGATTACTTTATGGGAAGAAGCATGGACGTGTTTATCTCCAAATTGCGCAAATATTTAAAAGAGGATCCCACTGTCCAGATAGTAAATTATCATGGTGTTGGCTTTAAACTCGAAGTTGACTAACGGCGGGCGTTTGCGCTATCTCCGCCGTAAAAAAAGTTTTGCTTACTTATCCATCCCTCGTCTCAGGAAGCTATTCTTTTTACTGTAAACGAAGTAAACCACAATTCCAATAAACATCCAGACCAGTAGGCGTATCCAGGTATCTAACGGAAGAAACGCCATCATTCCAAAGCAGATAATGATACCAAGAATCGGCACCAACGGCACCAATGGAGTTTTAAATGATCGAGGCGCATTTGGCATCTTGACCCGCATAACCCAGACGCCGACGCACACCAATACAAAAGCGAGTAAGGTTCCAATACTTACCATTTCGCCGACAACTCTGGCAGGGACAAAGGCAGCAAATAAGCTGACAAATATCATGAACAATAAATTCGATTTATAAGGTGTTTTGAATTTTGGATGGACCTCCGAAAAGACCTTCGGTAACAGTCCATCTTTTGACATCGAGAAAAACACACGTGACTGGCCGAGAAGCATAACTAAAATAACCGAAGTATATCCTGCGAGAATAGCGAGGATTACGGCCTGTTGTAAAAACACGTAGGGTGTATGAGCAATGGCCACCGCAACGGGGGCGATACCGTCCTGGCCCGCAAACTCTTTATAATTGGCGAGCCCCGTCATAACGTGAGCAAACAAAACATAGAGTATGGTACAAACCACAAGGGAGCCCAATATTCCGATTGGCATATCCCGCTTGGGATTTTTGGATTCCTGCGCGGCGGTTGAAACGGCATCAAAACCAATATAAGCGAAGAAGACAATTCCAGCTGCTCGAATTATTCCGCTAAATCCGAACTCACCAAAAGTCCCATTGTTTTCAGGTACGTATGGCACGTAGTTAGCCGGATCAATGTAGCTCCAACCTAAAGCAATAAATATAATCACCACAGTTACTTTCAAGACAACAATGATGGTGTTAACAAAAGCGGATTCCTGTATTCCTTTGATCAGCACGAGAGAGACAAAGATTACGATTAGCACAGCCGGAAGATTTACCATACCCGTCACCACGGTTCCATCTGCTAATGTTGCTGTATCGAAAGGAGACATCGTAAGATTATGCGGCAGGTGAATATCGTAATGTTCTAAAAATTTCACGAGGTATCTGGACCAGCTAATCGATACCGTCGCTGCACCTAGGGCATATTCCAGTACAAGATCCCATCCGATAATCCATGCGATGAACTCACCTAATGTCGCATAAGAGTAAGTGTACGCGCTACCAGCAACCGGTATCATGGAGGCAAATTCAGCGTAACAAAGCCCAGCAAATACACATCCCACCGCAGCCACAACAAAGGATATCGTGATGGCCGGCCCTGCATTGGCTGCCGCTGCAACACCGGTAATAGAAAATAAACCAGCGCCTATAATGGCTCCAACGCCTAGTGAAACCAAGTTACCTGCACCAAGCGTGCGTTTTAGTCCTTTCTCAGAATCTTCTGCCTGGGCAAGTAGTTGATTCAATGGTTTTCTAATAAACAAGCTCATGGTATGGTCTTAGGTGAGGATAATCTATTCCTAAAATTAATAAGAATGGACAATTAGCCTAGCGTTATGTTGACTAAAGAAGAGGACTTAAAGAAGGACTTCGCTTACACGCGATAGCTTAAGGCTCTTGGCCGCTTCTCGTTAGCTGCCGCTAGCCTTATCGTTCGGATGTTCTTTTCGAAAATCGATCCAATATTGTTTTAAGGTTTTTTTCATGTCCTTATGCAATAATAAAATACCGACAAGATTGGGTACCGTCATCAATGCAATGGTGATGCCGGACAGCGTCCAAATAATAGTGGTATCTGTAAACGAGGCAAGGAAAAAAGCAATCACGTAAACAATGTGATAATATATTACGGCTTTGGCGCCCCATAAGTAGGTGATAGCCCGATCACCATAGTAGGACCATGATATAGCAGTTGAGAAAGCAAACAGTAACAGGCCAATGGATACGATGTATTTGCCATATTCTCCAAAAGGACTTCGTTTAAAGGCTTCGGTTGTTAGGGGAGCACTATGAAGTAGAGACTTGCCGGCAATCAATACGTCACTTCCATCTCTAACCAATCTTCCGTTAACAATTTTTAGTTTACCAGTAAACAGCTCGGCATTGTTCTTAACCAGTACATCTTCAGCTACTGACCTTGAATGGAGCAACGTTAAATTATTTGTGATGACGCCATTCTGAACATCGAGTTCACCGCTAAACAGTGGAATCGATTCTTCTAATTTGATATGGGCTGAAAGTTTCTCTTTGTCGCTTGGAATATTCTCGTCAAAATGAGATGAGAGTACTACAAAATCAGTGTCCTGAAAATCATTTTGAATTTTATCAGTCCAAGCGCCTGAACAAAGGACGGCCAGTCCGGTAAGCATACAAATAATAATGGTATCTATAAAGGGTTCCAAGATCGAAACCATTCCTTCCGACACGGGTTCATTGGCTTTTGCCGCGGCGTGTGCTATAGGTGCGGAACCTTGCCCTGCTTCATTTGAAAAAAGTCCACGGTTAACACCACGATTAAAAGCAAACGAGATGGTGGCTCCTAGAAATCCACCGGTCGCTGCGGAACCTGAAAAAAGGTCGTTACCAACAGCGGCTAAAGATGGAATAATATTCTCCGCATTATAAAAGATAACAGAAAGGGCTCCAATGAAATAGAAGATCGCCATAAACGGAACTAACATTTCAGAAACTTTTGCAATACGTTCAATTCCTCCGATGATAATGAATCCAAGAATCACGGTCAGGATACCACCTGTGATGATATGCTCTAATCCAAACGAAGAATACATCGAATTTGCAATGCTATTTATTTGAGGGAGACTTCCTGTTCCAAAGGATGATAAGACTGTAGCAATAGCAAATATTACGGCAAGCCATTTTGCATTCAATGCATTCTTCATGTAATACATTGGGCCCCCCGCGATGTAACCCTTTTCATCTTTCTCCCGGTACTTATGCGAGAGGGTAACTTCGACGAATTTAGTGGTCATCCCTAAAAATGCAGTCATCAACATCCAGAAAAGGGCTGCCGGCCCTCCTAAGTGAATGGCGAAGGCTACACCAGCAATGTTTCCGGTTCCTACCGTACCGGATAACGCGGTGGCTAGGGCTTGAAAGTGAGAAGCATCCCCCACATCGGTAGACTTATCATACTTTCCGCGTACAATCCGGATAGCATGTTTAAAGAACCGGATCTGCGGAAACTTTAAATAAAAGGTGAAAAATATTCCGGTTCCAAGTAAAAAGTACACAAACCAATTTGCGCTTCCGATGTAACTATCGATAGTAGCGAGAATGTCATTTAATTGCTGCATTTCAGGAATGGCTAGGATTTATTCAAGTAATAATAGGCAATTGAAATAAAAAGACTTTTATAAGTTGGAATAAACTTAGTAGAAATCTTTACCAATGGTTGGCGGGACCATTGTGTCCACATTAATAATGTCGGGTGTGCGAGGCTACGAGCTATGAGCAGGTCTCAAAGCTCTTAGCTCATAGCTAATTTTCCTCAATCGTTGAAGGAGCCAGGGGTTGTGTCAATTTAATAATGTCGGGTTTCTTAAGGTACGAGCTGCGAGCTATGAGGAGCTTCTCAAAACTCAAAACTCCTAGCTCAAAGCTGGTTTTTTTCTTGCGTTTCACTTTCAGCTGCCGGCAAAGTTGGGCTGGTGTCCAGAGGCAAACTTTCATGATGCATTTTTTCGGTAAAGAATTTTCGCTGAAAAATAAGAATGATAACGACACCTAAAAAGATGGATGAATCAGCAATATTGAAAACCGGACTAAAGAATAGAAAATAATCCCCTCCCACAAGGGGTATCCAGTCGGGCCAGGTATGATCGAAGAGAGGGAAAAAAAGCATATCGATTACTTGTCCATGAAACCAGGGGCTCGGGGAATTAGGTGGATGATTATTTAAAAACACACCATAAAAAGTACTATCAATAACATTTCCTACAGCTCCTCCCAGGATCAAAGCCATACAAACCAGAAACCCATAATGTGTTTTCTTCTTAGCCATCTTTACCAGGTAATAGGCAATGCCAAACATGGCGGCAATTCTGAAAACGGTTAGCGCGAGTTTCCCAAATTCATTGTTCCAACGAATTCCAAAAGCCATTCCCGGATTCAGGAGGTAATGTAATTTAAATCCATATTGTTCATTGCCCAAAACGGTAATCTCCTGGTGCAAATACATGTAATGATGGACCAGCAGTTTTGAAGTTTGATCTATAATAATGATGACAAGGGCAAGCAGGAAGTATTTGTATATTTTCATTTAAATTATCGTTATCCGTTATCGTTATCCGTTAATCTTAAACAGGCCTTTAGAGGCCATAATTAACGATTAACGATTAACTACTTCAATCTTGATCTTTAATACAAACTCATCCATCTCCACTTGCGTAGCATTTGTAAGGGTATCTTTTAATTCCAGGGTAATGGCTTGCGTTTCGGTGCTGATGTAATCTTTGAATTCTGTTAATGCGACGGTAATAGCTTCACCATCTTTTTCTACCTCAATATTAATTTTATCCAGGACTTCCAATCCTTGTTCCTTTCGTAAGTTTTGCACCCGGTTTACAAAATCCCGCGCAATGCCTTCCCTTTTTAAATCATCCGTTACCAAAATATCTAAAGCAACGGTCAGGCCACCCTCTGAGGCAACTGACCATCCGGGAATATCTTCCGAAGAAATCAAAACGTCTTCTAATACGAGATCAAAACCTTGTTTGGAAAGCTTACCCAGTTTTTCCAGTGAGCTGATCTCCTCTTTGTTCAATGCATTGATTACGGCTGAAACTTCCTTCATCTTCGGGCCGTACTGTTTACCCAATTTAGAGAAGTTAGGCTTCACCTTTTTTACCAATACACCAGAGGCATCATCTATGTATTGAATGGCTTTGACATTCACTTCCGCCAGGATTATATCTTCCACTGTCTTGATTCGATCGGCAAAGGATTTATCCAGCACGGGCAATAAAATTTTGTGTAGCGGTGTGCGAACCTTGATCTTGCTATGCTTTCTGATGGAGTGAACCAACGAGGAAATCCGCTGGGCATAATCCATCGACAATTCAAGTTCTGCATCCCTTCGTCCGGATTCAGACTTGGTCAAATCTGTCAAGTGAACCGATTCGTGTCGTAACGGCGTCCGATTGGTTACCGCCTTCTCACGAATTGAATCCGTTAAATTTTTGTAAAGCCACTCTGCGTAAAAAGGAGCAATGGAACACATCAATTGTGACGTCACCATCAGACATTCGTACAACGTTTCATACGCAGCTTTTTTATCGGAGGAATATTCCCCTTTCCAAAAACGTTTTCTATTTAGGCGAACATACCAATTTGATAGTTGGTCGTTCACGAAGTCCTGAATAGCACGAGCGGCACGTGTAGGCTCATATTCTTCGTATGCTTTTGTTACGTCAACGATAAGGGTTTGAAGTTTAGACAGTATCCAGCGATCCAGAAGGCTGAGTTCCTGATAGGCCACATTGTCCATTTCATCTTTTTCAAAAGAATCAATGTTGGCATAAAGCGCAAAAAAGGAATAGGTGTTCTGTAGTGTGCCAAAGAATCGTCGCTGGACTTCAACAATACCATCGAAGTCAAATTTAAGATTATCCCATGGGGGCGCGTTCTCCATCATGTACCATCGCACTAAATCAGCCCCATATTTATCCAACGCCTCAAAAGGATTCACAACGTTGCCCACACGCTTGGACATTTTATTTCCATTCTTGTCCAGGACCAGCCCGTTGGAAATA
Organism: uncultured Chryseolinea sp.; assembly: GCA_964484845.1. Taxonomy (GTDB): domain Bacteria; phylum Bacteroidota; class Bacteroidia; order Cytophagales; family Cyclobacteriaceae; genus Chryseolinea. The sequence goes on from CAZAHL010000101.1 coordinate 13,405, forward strand.
ACATTTTTAAAGGCGATACCTTTGTTTCCATTGGCGGCATTAACAGCCCTTACTTCATCACTGCTTTCATTGATCATCACAGCAATAGCATGAAGTGTAAAGAACCATCCCCGCGTTTGATCCACGCCTTCTGCAATAAAATCGGCAGGATAATTTTTTTCAAAGATCTCTTTATTCTCAAACGGATAATGCCATTGGGCATACGGCATCGCTCCTGAATCGAACCAAACATCGATAAGATCCGTCTCGCGGTACATGGCTTGACCGGCAGGACTAACCAGCACCACATCATCCACATAAGGGCGATGCAAATCAAAATCGGAAGGTAAAGCAGCCTTCATAAATCCGGCTTGAATTGACTTTTGGACTTCGTTGTCTAATTCCGCCATCGAGCCAATGCAAATTTCTTCCTTCCCCTCTTTCGTTCTCCAGATTGGCAGCGGAGTTCCCCAGTAGCGTGACCGGGATAAGTTCCAGTCCACTAAATTTTCAAGCCAATTACCGAACCTTCCCGATCCGGTAGATTCAGGTTTCCAGTTTATTGATTTATTCAGTTCGGCCATCCGATCTTTCAATGCTGTGGTTCTTATAAACCACGAATCAAGCGGATAATAGAGAACTGGCTTATCCGTTCTCCAGCAATGAGGATAAGTATGTTCGTACTTTTCTACTTTAAAAGCTTTATTTTCTTCTTTTAAAATGATCGATATGATTATATCCGTTGTCTTATAATCCGGATGATGTTCATCTTCGTTCGTGTAATTTTTTACGTAGAAGTCGTCAACGTCAAGAAGTTTATGTGTTTTAATTCCGTACTTCGCTACTCCTTCTTTTAACTTAATACCTACTTGTCTTATAAATTTTCCTTTTCGATCTACTGTCGGGACTTCGTTGCCTGCGTCATCCTTCACGGTTAACGGAGGAATGCCGTGTTGCTTAGCTATCCTGAAATCGTCTGCACCGAAGGTAGGTGACGAATGGACTACACCGGTTCCATCTTCCGTCGTTACGAAATCGCCGGCCACCACTTGAAATGCTTTTTCCCCGTCATAAAGCGGCTGCACATACGGCATGAGTTGTTCATATTGAATTCCGACCAGTTGCTTCCCCGCGAATTCCTGCTCCACTTGGAAGGGTATATTCTTATCACCTGGTTTGTAATCGATCAACTTTAATTCACTATTTTTTTCAGGGAAGTATTTTGCAACAAGCTCTTTGGCTAGCACAACCCGGACGGGCTTGTAGGTATAAGCATTGAACGTATTAATGAGCACGTATTTAATTTTTTCACCCACAACCAAAGCTGTATTGGAAGGCAGCGTCCAGGGTGTTGTGGTCCAGGCTAAAATATAAGGTTGCTCGCCACTTTGATCGAATAAAAAGGCAGATTTCTGCTCCTTTTTTACCTTGAATTGTGCCACAATAGACGTGTCTTTCACATCCTTATAGCATCCTGGCAAATTCAATTCATGAGAACTGAGGCCAGTACCGGCCGCCGGGGAATAAGGCTGGATGGAGTAACCTTTGTAGAGAAGTTTTTTCTTGTAGAACTGTTTTAAAATCCACCAAAGGGATTCGATATAATCCTTCGAGTACGTGATGTATGGATTGTCAAGATCCACCCAATAACCCATTTTAACTGTCAGGTCGTCCCATTGATCCTTATACATCATGACCGTTTCGCGGCACTTCCGATTGTATTCTTCAATGGAGATCTTTTTACCTATGTCGTCCTTTGTAATTCCCAGTTGTTTTTCTACCTGTAACTCCACAGGCAGGCCATGGGTATCCCACCCGCCTTTCCGTTTCACCTGATATCCTTGCAGCGTTTTGAAGCGGCAAAAGATATCTTTCACTGTTCGTCCCATCACATGGTGAATGCCCGGAGTTCCATTTGCCGATGGAGGCCCTTCGTAAAAAGTGAAAGATGGCGCCCCTTCACGGTTGGATACTGACTTCTCAAAAATCTTCTCTTTCTTCCAGAAATCAAGGATTTCAGTTGTTAACTGAGCAAAATTCAGCGTTTTATATTCTTTGTATTTACCGGCCATTTGTTGCAAACAGAGTATAATTTGATCCCATATGCTATCGGGACATTTTAATAAGCCGCAAAGATATTTGTTTTTGGTAAAGAGTCCACGGTCGCCAGTCCATGAAGGGAGTTAACATCCGTTATAATTAACGAGTTCATAGTCCTGACGTCGTCCAGAAGATAAGAAGATTGTATTTCAAGGTCTGGAAAAAGAAAAGATCATTCGGCTGAAGGATGCCTGTTATGAATTTTGATCTTGCTTAAATCGATTTCTTCGTCCTCATTTTCGCCATAAAAACTCACATCAAAATCATCGATTAACAGGCGCTCACCTTTTTTTCTCCTGGGTTTATCAAAGGTCATAATAAGGGCCGGAAGCAGAATGAGGTTGGTGAACATGGAAATAACGAGGGTTATGGATGTAAGCAACCCTAAAGCGATCGTCCCACCAAATGACGAAAAGGCAAAAATAATAAACCCAGCAAACAACACGATGGAGGTATACATGATACTTTTGCCCGTTTCCAGAATGCTGTCGCTGACAGCACGGGGCACAAAGAAATTATTGTTCTTGATTTCCTGTCTGTATTTCGCAAGAAACCGGATGGAATTATCCACAGATATGCCGAAGGTAATACTAAAAATCAGCGCTGTACTTGGTTTCAGCGGAATATTAAAATACCCCATCAGACCTGCTGTGATCATAAGAGCCAACAAGTTTGGGACAAGCGAGATGATGATCATTCGCGCGTTGGCAAAGAGAATGGCCATGGAAAGCGTAATGAGAATAAATGCCAGCAGCAGGCTTTCCTGAAGATTTTCGATAAGGAACTTATTGCCTTTGATAAATATTTTAGTCGAACCCGTTATGGAAGTAACCACAGAATCTTTTTCCGTAGATACAAAAATGGATTTCATCCTCGGTTCAATTACCTGTACCAATGAATCCAAGCGTATTGAACCGATGTCCTTAATGCGGGTGGATATCCGCATTTTGGTAAAGGTTGAATCCACAAAAGAATTGAACAAACCGCTGGTATCCCGTTGGCCTTTCATGTACCGTAAAATTGATGCGCCTTCAAGCCTTGCCGTAGGAAGTTGATACTTTGCTGGATTGTTATTGTAAAACGCCTGTGTGGAAGTTTTTACAAAACTTAAAACTGACAGTGGCGGAGCCATGACCGTAATGGAATCTAAAAAATTCTCAAATTCCTCAACCATCTGAAGATTCTTTAGCTCTAAAACGGGTCGTCTCTTTTTTGTATGGAATTCGATCAAAAATTCCAATGGCATGACGCCACTGAAATTCGTTTCCACGAAATTTAAATCTTGTTTAATCTGACTTTTCTCCGGGATATCATCTACCATAAAAGAAACAGATCTGAGCTGTAAAATTCCATAGAGGGAAATTAGAGCCAGAACCAGTGATCCGATATAGATTAACATTCTGCGGCGATGAACTAAAAGATCAATTGAATGAAGAAATCCATTCATGATCCGGAAGTTTAAATGTTTTAAATGCTTCTCGGTCGGAGTAGGAAGCCAGGAAAAAATTCCCGGAATCATGATCAGGCTTACAAAAAAGAGTGCCATGATGTTAATGCCGGCCACAACTCCAAACTCCCTTAGGACAATGATATCGGTTGAAAGTAATGTGAGAAATCCTATCGCTACGGTCAGGTTGGTAAGAAAAGTAGCAAGGCCCATCTTCAAAACAACAACACGAATCGCGTCCAGTTTATTTTTTGTTTTGGCAAATTCCAGATGGTATTTATTGAGTAAATAAATAGCATTGGTAATTCCAATCGTGACGATCACGGGAGGAATTAAGCCGCTAAGCAATGTGATCTTAAATCCTAAAAGTGTCAACGTACCCAACGTCCAAACCACTACAATGCCAATGATGATCATGGAAAAAAGCACCGCTTTAAAAGAGCGGAAAAAGATGAACATGATCAACCCGGTAATAAATGCTGAACCATAAAGGAAGAGCTGCATTTCCTTTTTTACAGCGTTGGCAACGAGCGTTCGAATAAATGGAAGCCCGGCATAATGCACTTGAATTTTTGTTTTTTCCTCAAACGTTTTTCCTGCGTTTTGCAAAGCCAACACGACTCCCTCTCGTTTCGACGAGTTCATAATTTCTCCAGGTACGGAAACGGCAATCATGGTTGCGCCGTTTGTTGGATTAATGAGAAGGTTTGAATAAGTTTTTTGAGTTAATGCGACTCCTAAAAGGCTGTCAAGAATTTCCTGGGACAATATGGTATCTGGAAAAATATTTTCGGAATAAAACTTAACATTCGCCGTGTCTTTCAACATGACTTTTAGGGTCGGTAGCGAGATTGCTTCTTTGACACCCTGTATTTTTTTTACCTCCCTGGTAAACTGTTGGAAAGCCTGAAAATTTTTAAGTTCGTAAAGGGCACTATCCTTTACGCCAATAGCAATTCCATTTCCGTCTTCGCCAAATTGAGACTTGAATTTTTCCAACTCGATCATATCCGGATCGTCCAGGGGTACCGTGCGTGCAAAGTCATAACTCATCTCTACACGCGAGGCGTGATAACCCATAAAGATTGTAATCAAGGCAATAACGCCTATCAAGGGTAGCCGGAATTTTATAATGAAATCAGCAACTTTATTCCACATGATGAAATAGACGAAGTAAAATTTGTGCCAAAGCTAACGATTTGTCCTTTAAGACAGATAAATCCACCAGTGTAAACGTGAAGTTGCTATCTTTTAAAATATACCTTGAATGTGGTGCCTTTATCCAATTCGCTTTCAACATCTATATTTCCACCCAGGGCTAAAATCTGAGTTTTGACTAGGTAAAGACCCAAGCCTTTGCCTTCCATATGACTATGGAACCTTTTATAAAGTGTAAACATACTTTGTTTATGCTTGGCAAGATTAAGGCCTAATCCATTATCTGAAACTGTCAGGCACACAAATTCTTGATTGATAGTTGTTTTAAGCGTTACGAGAGGAGTACGGTTCGGATCGCGATATTTAATTGCATTGCTGATCAGATTGTATAGAATACTTTCCACATAAGGGGACACTGCGTAGACATCTTCTGCTTCTGAAAAGTCGCTGATGACTTTCGCCTGTGTTTCTTCAATCTCTTTTTCAACCATTTTCAAAACACGTGTAAAAGCTGCCGGGACATTTACTACAACGAGGTTGCTGGTGTGCTTTTGTATATTTAGAATAAGATTTAAATCCCGAATTACATGATCCAGATCCTCTGTAGAGGCGACCAGTTTTTTAAGTGCTAAATCTCGATCATCATCTGTTTTGCTCAATTCAAGTACGTTTGCAAGGCCAAGAATTCTGGCTAAAGGAGCTCGTAAATTATGCGCGGCGATAAAAGCAAATTGCTCTAACTGATTGTTCTGGGCTACTAACTCCTGATTTGTATGTTGAAGTTCCTGCGTCCGGTTTTGAATTTCAATTTCGAGTTGATCATTTTTTAATTGGATTTGCTGATTCTGAAATTCGATGATGTTGTGGGCCTCGGAAAGTTTTTTATTTTGTAATGCAAGTGCATCATGTTGTGTAGCAAGCTCTTCGGTTTGTGAAGTGATCTCTTCATTTTGTGCAGCGATTTCCTGTGTACGTTTCGCAACTCGGTGCTCGAGTTTGGTATTTTGCCCGGTTAGGATTTTATTCCTCTCTGCTGCGGCTTTTCTAAGAAGATCAGTGAGCTTAAAAGTTTTTCCTGTATAGTAAGCCGTGTATAGCAAGGTTGGAAAACAAATCAAAAAGAGCAGTACCTGAAGCATTTGATTTCGTGCCAAGGCTGCCTCATAACTTTGTTGTGCTTCACGGTCAACCTTGTTTGTAAATTTTGAAATGTTTTGTTCGCATTTTATATATTGTCCCCATAAGTGCGCTCCTTTATCCTTGCTAAATATCTTTACAAACTCCGCTGTCTTATTTTCATTTAAAAGTCCTTTTAAATAGAAACAATAGTTGATATAGCCATCTACCGAATCTTTTACCACGTAAAGCTCCGTCAAGTCGTAATTTAATTTTTTTAGGGGCGTCTCTACATTCATAAAAATACTATCTCTCCAACTCCTGGCGTTCGTCATAGGGGCAGCAAAACGATCTTCCCTGATCAACGCATATCCTCGTAAACCGATATCAAGTGAGTGAATAATAACCTTACCGACCTGGTCGTAGTAAATTTTAACAAGTTCGGTTTGAGCCTGAAGGTCTTTATTATGCCTTATAATTTTATTGTTGTGCCGGGTCAATATTATATCCGAGAGAAGGAGGGCTCCTATTACCAATACAACTAGATATATGATGTTTTTCCTGAACATAACACGAATGCACCACCTGGGAATTGAAGCTTATCGAACCGCGAATGTAACAAGATAAATTAATTTTGCTTACTCCTTTTCAAAGACTCATCCCTTTAATCTTCCGATATACAGAAATTGCGTGTCGGTCAGTCATACCGGAAATAAAGTCAACCATGTTTCTGAGCATGTAATAGTAGTTTTCAGGTTCGAGTTTAATAGCTTGTTCAATCTGTTGCGGCAACAATTTCTGGAGATTGGCATATTTACGGGACGATTTCTTTTCCATCAGATGAATTCCTGCCTTTGTAAACTCATCTAATAAACCTGGCAAGACTTCATGTCCTGCGGCCTCAATTTCGACAACATTTCTGGCGCAATAAATTTTCTCAACGGATATTTTAATAATCTGCTTCAGCGCATTTTTTGATTCGCATTCATCACAAAGGGCCTGATCAAAAATTCCTGCCAGAATATTTTTTTCATGATCGAGAAAAAGATTGGTACACTCATCCATCAAGTCCGCTATGGCCAATGCGCGTAAATAGCCTATCTTTTCTGCCTGACTTCCTAAAGAATCTAATTTACCAAGTTTGGATTTACTTTTTGTAATCACAGACTCAAACAGCGCTTGAGCTTCCGCATAACTCACTAGTCCGAGACTGCAACCATCTTCTAGATCGATGATACTGTAGCAAATATCATCGGCCGCCTCTACCAGAAACGCCAATGGATGCCGGCACCAGCCGTCGGGACTTTGAGTCGCAAGGTTAAGTTCGCTGGCGACTTCCCCAAAGATTTTTTTTTCTGTTTGAAAGAACCCGTATTTTTTTTGGCTTCGCCTACGCTTATCGCGAGAAGGGAAATGAGAAGTACAGGGGTATTTCGTAAACGCTCCAAGAGTAGCATACGTTAGCTTCAGCCCGAATTGATTTTTGTTGAGTATCCGGAAACCCTGAGCATTTCCTTCAAATTTTATCAGATCACTCCAGCATTCATCCTCTACTTTATCTTTGAAGTATTGGCCTTGCGGATGAAGTCCGAAGAAATCGGAGATAGCATCTTCTCCGGCATGGCCAAAAGGAGGATTGCCAAGGTCATGCGCTAACGAAGCGGCAGCTACAATGGCTCCAAAATCAAACAATGAAAATTTCTTTTGAAGGTCTGGATATCGACTTAAAATTACTTCCCCTGCACGCTTCCCCAACGACCTGCCTACGCTGGATACTTCTAAGCTGTGCGTGAGGCGAGTGTGTACAAAGTCGTGTTCCGGCAAGGGATGCACCTGCGTTTTATCTTGTAGCCTCCGGAAAGGGTGCGAAAAAATTATGCGGTCATAATCCTGTTCAAAGG
>CAZAHL010000102.1:0-20834 GCA_964484845.1 uncultured Chryseolinea sp.
TATCAGGCCCTTCATTATAAACGTGGGGTGATACTCTGATGGCATCGCCCCTTAGGGAAACAAATACTTTTCTGCTTTGTAATTGATGTAAAAGTTTACCCTTATCAACTGAACCCGGTAGTAAAAAGCCAAAAAGATGGTTTGCTCTGTACTTATTTTCTTCAAACCAGTATGCATTTTCTTGTAAGAAATTTAGCAACGGCTTGATCAGATTTCCGCAATAAGTCTGAATAGCATCGGCATCCCATACCTCTATCTGCTGCAAGGCCGTGTCAAGCATAGGCAGCAGAATAAAATTGCTAAATTCTCCTACATTATACCGCGCTGCCCCTGGCTTATAATCATCGACATACCGCGTGAGTTTTGTAAAATCATTTGCATTAGGCTTATTCATCCATGAATCTTCAATGGGGATTCCCGTATTATAATCTTCACAGTAGTAAGCGAGTCCGATTGAATAAGGTCCCATTAACCATTTATAGCCTGCACAAATCAGGGCATCAATTTTAAATGCAGTTACATCCATGGGCATTGCCCCCACAGATTGAGTTCCGTCCACAATAAAACGAGCATTATTCTCCTTACATTTTTCACCAATTATTTTAAGATCAAATTTTGTTCCGTCTGACCAGTCTATGGCTGAAAGAACGACGGCACAAGTCTCCGTATTAATTTGTTCCAGGATTCCGTCTACCCACACCTGGGCTCTTCCAGCTATCATCTTGGGTGCTTCGATTATTTTCAGGGCCTTTTTATTCTTTTTACACCATTCCGTTATGGTATTGTAGTCGCTGGGGAATTCATTCGCTAGCACCACGGCATGGTTACCTGTATTTGATGGAATATTATCGACCGCAGATTTCAATCCGTAGGAAGCAGAAGGAATAATAGCAATCCGCGATGCGGAAGCATGGATTATTCTTGCGAATTTCAGTTTTACTTCTTCCGCAAGATTGAAAAAATCATCGGATGAAATGGATGAAGGATTGCTTTTCCTTTTTATTCCAGCGATACCGGCCTCCTGAACTGATTTCATTAACGGCGACATATATGCCCCATTCAGGTAATGGATATCGTCAGGCAAATCAAACAAATGTTTTTGGGATGTCATTTTTGTACAATAGGAGGTATACCTTAATTACGTATTGAGCATTTGAAAAGGCAGGGTTCAGGCAGAGGCCACAAAGTTAATCCGCAAAGAACGCAAATAAAGACCTCTGCGGCCTCTGCGTTTGTTCCTTTGCGTCCTCTGCCTGAACTGCATTTAAATCCATTCATTTTTTAATAATGGAAATTTACAACTTTTAAGAGTATTCATTCATCTACCTTATTAAAGGGGAGGGAGATTGTCGTTAGGGTATTTAAGATTTTTCATACTCACAATCATATCATGTTACAAAACTATTTCAAAATAGCCCTGCGCCATATCATCAAAAGTAAATTCTATGCTATTTTAAATATCTCAGGATTAGCATTCGGCCTTACAGCTTCCTTTTTGATTGGCCTCTATATTTTTAATGAAGTAAATTTTGACAAGTTCCATAAGAACTACGAGAATATTTATCATGTAGGGCTACATGTAAAAATTGGCAGTCAGGAAGTTAAGATCGCATCGACTTGCCCACCGCTTGCCTCGGCCATGGTAAATAGCATTCCGGGTATAGAGCAGGCAACGCGTTTGACTCAACGAGCTAAAACTGTTGTAAAATATGAGGTCAAAGCGTTTACAGAAACGAATGTGTTCCTTGCCGATTCCAATTTCTTTGAATTCTTCAGTTTTAAGCTGTTGGAAGGCGATGTTAAAACTGCCTTGAAAGAACCTCATACGGTGGTGATTACCACTGCCACTGCCTTTAAGTATTTTGGAGATCAGCCGGCGGTTGGAAAAATTATTTCCGTGGAAAAAGAAGCCTTCAAGGTAACAGGTGTAGCTGAGCAAGCACCCGTCAACTCGCACATTCAATTTGATATGTTACTCTCCTCGGAGTCAGACACGATTATGTCTCGGGGAGGATGGAATGACGGTGATGGAATCTATACCTACTTTCTTAAAGACCCCAACACACCAATCTCATCGGTAGAGTCAAGGCTAAGAGATTTTATCATAGAGCATATCGTGCCCGATCTGGAAAAAGGCTTTGGGGTCACCTTTAAAGATTTTGAAAAACAGGGCGGCATTTATTCCTTTTTTCCGTATGCATTATCTAACAGTCACTTGTTACATCCTGAAATTCTAGATGGCCCTTCGCCCGGTAGTGATGTAAAGTATGTTTACATTATGGGCGCCGTTGGTTTATTCATTCTGCTTATTGCCTGCATCAATTTTATGAACTTATCTACCGCGCGTTCTGCCAGCCGAGCGAAAGAGGTAGGGTTACGGAAGACACTAGGGTCAGCACGTTCCAAACTAATCGTGCAGTTTTTATCTGAATCATTGGTGTATGTTTTTGCAGCAACGTTAATCGCGCTAGCAGGAGTTTATCTGCTCTTGCCCACTTTTAATTTGCTGTCAGGGAAGATACTTTTATTCAGTACTATTCTTTCCCCTGCTATCCTGGGGGCGATCGCCGCCATTTTTATAGTAGTTGCCGTGCTTGCGGGCAGCTATCCTGCCTTTTACCTGACATCATTTAATCCTGTTGATGTGCTTAAGGGTAACGTTAGATCGGGTATGAAGAGTAAAGGCATTAGGAGTTCTTTGGTGATCATACAATTTTCGATTTCCATTGCATTCATTATTTGTACTATGGTGGTGTATAACCAGCTTCGATTTTTACAGGAAAAAGAGATTGGCTTGGATAGACAAAATGTATTGGTTCTTCACAATACGAACCGACTGGGTAATAATCAGGAGGCTTTCCTGGAAGCTGTAAATAATCAGGTAGGGATAGTGAAGGCCAGCTTTACTAATAATCGATTTCCTGGAGTCGATGCGTTAATAGGTCTTCATATTGCAGGATCAAGTCGAGACCTAATGTTTCCTTTTTATAACACGGATTATAATCACTTGGAGGTCCTTAAAATTGATTTATTGCAGGGCCGTTATTTTTCCAGGGAATTCCCATCCGATACGACGGCTTGCGTAATTAATGAGGCTGCACTCAGAGAACTCGGATGGTCCAATCCCCTTCAAGAAAAGCTGATCGTTGACAAGACGTTTAGTTTAAACGTTATCGGCGTAGTCAAGGACTTTAATTTCGAATCTTCAAAGATTAAAGTTAGGCCACTTGTTATTCTATTGAAGGAGAGATCAAATAACATACTCATTCGCTATAGTGGAAATGCAAAGGATGTTGTTTCTAAAGTGGAAAAGATTTGGAAACAACATGCGGAAAGTGAGCCGTACGAGTATGCTTTTCTTGGCCAGGATTTTGATCATGTATTTCGTGAGGAACGGCGATTGGGACAACTCTTCACCGTGATGAGCGGTGTTGCTATTTTCATCGCTTGCCTGGGCCTTCTCGGTTTGGCATCTTTTACCGCTGAGCAACGCACCAAAGAGATTGGTATTCGCAAAGTAATGGGCGCCTCCGTTGCGTCGGTCAACATATTGTTATCAAGGGAGTTTATGATACTGGTAGGCATCTCATTTGTAATTGCATCAGCACTGGTCTGGTATGTTATGGATCAATGGCTCAATACATTTGCCTATCGAATTGAACTTGGGCCTGTTGTTTTCTTATTGGGCGGAATGATGGCAGCCGGCGTTGCCTGGCTTACCGTGAGCTATCATTTTATTAAGGCCGCGCGGTCAAATCCTTCCGAAATATTGAGATGTGAGTAGATTATTTTTTTTAAAATGATAATGTTATCTCTGGATGCAGGAGCCGGCAAGGTAGGTTGTGATTTTCTTGCCGCGATAATTCACGAAAGTTTCAATCATTTAACCTTTCTTTGCTTAAACCCAATCTTGCGCATCGACGCTGTTTTAGGATTTAACAGTTCTGTCAGGTACTCAAAGACGACTTTAAAGTCTTCGTCATGTTTACTCACTTTACCTTCCAGTTTTTCCAGTTTGAGTAAAATGTCTTTGTGATCCATTATCATCCCTTTCAACTTGTTATATATCCGCATGATTTGGATATTTACCTGGATCGCTCGTTCACTGTTTAACACGCTGGATAGCATCAGTACACCATGCTCTGTGAACGCATAAGGTATTTTTCTTCGACCACCCCAACTTGATGTCGCATTTTGCGATATCAAGTTCTCCCACTCTTTTTCTGTAAGTTGGAACATGAAATCTTCAGGGAATCGATCGATATTTCTTTTTACCTGCTCATTAAGTCGCCGTGTTTCTACTTGATAAAGATCTGCCAAGTCATCATCCAACATGACCTTATATTCTCTTAGAAAATATATTTTACTAATAATGATTCCTTCGGGTATAGCAATGCTTTTTTTCATGGCCAAATATTATTAAAACGTGTAAAATAAATAGAGTCAGGAACCAGCAAACTGTCCATTGTTGCTGTATCAATAGAAGAAAACCCCGATTGAACTTGGGGGGAATTGTGAATATAAAAAACTACTTGATCCGGCATTTGTACTAATTTGCTTACAGCTAACGGTTTGTTAAAATTAGGCAACTATAAAGACTCACAAAAATTATTCTATGATTTCTTCTCAAGTGACCTTCAGGAAAATAAGAAACGATAAAAAGCCCAGCGCTAAGGCCGGGCTTAAATTCTAATATTTTTTTCTCAACTCACTTCACAACCTTGATAGTACCCTGCATCGAATAAAAATGCCCCGGGATCGTGCATACAAAAGTGTAATCGCCAGGCTTCTCCGGCGCGACAAAGTAAATAGTCTCGCTTGTATGAGGCTGCAGGATATTGGTATGATACAACACCTTAGGAGTCTCAGGAATGTAGTTTTTTTCCTGCCCCTGTAATCCTAATTTCATTCCCAATTCTCCAACCTGTATAGCTGCACCCTGAAGCACAACTACTAAATTGTGCAACATGTCATCATTGTTTGTAAAAACAACTTGTACCTTACTTCCAGCCTTTACCTGAAATTGTTCCGGATTGAACTTAAGCCCGGTCTTGGTGCCTATGTTGATGATATGATCCGGGGTACCCCAGGAAGCCGGTTTTTTAATAACACGTTTGGCCAACCCTTTTGCCGGTGTGGTTGCAGTAGGTTTTACCTTTGCTGTTTTCGCACTTGACGCCGGAGTCATAGCAGCATGATCGTGTTTCGGAGTAGCAAATGCGATGTTTAACTTTTCGCCGTCGGGCAAGGCATTCAATGTATAATATCCTGTGTTATGCAATAGTATTTTTCCGCTGTTGGACTTAACACCTTCCGCTACAATTTCATGAATGTAACCAAGCCGCAAACTATCGACGACTAAGCGGGCTTTTAAACCATCTTCTGAAACCACTATTCCGCGTATAGGATTTTGCTTGCTGTTGATAACGGGGCTCCCATACGTCGCATGATATTTGTAATTGAAGCCAGTAATTTTATACGATGCGGGATCACCTGCCGTTGCTTTGTCAACCGGAAGGGTATACTCTATTTCAAAACCGTCAGGCATAGCACGTACCGTTTTCATTTCAAATGGAGTTTTGCCTGTCCAGGCTAAACGCTCCAGACTGTATTGTTCCCGTCCTGTTGATGACCAGCCACGACTCGTCATTCCGGCAAACAGTGAGTTGTCATTTCCCCATGCCAATCGAAGAATTCCGGAAGCAAACCCCTCGCGGAATCCAAAAACAACGCCTTGATACTGACCTTTTATTTTTTCAAGCGCGACACGCATTATTTTACTTTGTCCTTGATCACTAACAAAGAGCTGATTTTCGAAGGGACCAAATTTTCCTTTGGCATTATCGAAAACAAATCCAGCAGTAGAAATCCCAAATATTCCGTGCGGCAGCCAGATGGCTGGTGGTTTTATTCCAGGTACTTCTTTCGCGATATCGTACAAGGGCCTGCCGGTACTTGGAATATCTGCCGGTTTTAGTTTAACAGGCGAACCTGGAAGACCGGACCACTTTAGCCCTTCCGCATTTCCGGCAAAATCACCCTTCTCTAAATGCGTCATGCGTCCCGACCCTACCCAGTCACCCTGGTTCTCGGTATAAAACATATCGCCTTCTGCATTGAACCCATATCCAGCAGGAGACCGCAACCCTGTGGCTATGGGTGTCATTTGCCCGTCCGGTGTGATCTCAAGCATCCAACCTCTCCATGGCACAAGGCTAACGCCATGCCCAAGACTGTTGCTCCAGCCCAGATTCAACGTCACCAGCATATTTCCGTTTGGTAAGAAAAGGGGGCCGTAAGAATACTCATGATAGTTTCCGGATAACGGCCAGGAGTAAATTTTATCGTAGGAATCTGCAATGCCATCTTTGTCCGAATCACGCAACCGTGTTAATTCACTTCGTTGTGTGACATAGATATCGCCATCTTTGACTGCCAGACCAAGAGGTTCATGAAGACCATGCGCAAATCTTTTAAAGATTGGTCTTTCAAAACCTTTTACATAAGGATTAGATATAATCCATACTTCGCCTCTTCGCGTACACACCGCTAATCCTCCGTCGGGTAATGTGGCAAGGCCTCCCACTTCCAGTATTACGTGCTCGGGTACAGGCAAAGAAAATATCCGATAATAATCTTCCTCTTTTTCTATCGCTTCTGCCTTCTTTCCATCGGCCTCCTGGGCCTCGACGGACAAAAAAGCTATGAATAAGAGTAGCGCTGTCATCACAGTGTGCTTCATTCGATAGGAGATATGGGTATTGAATTTCATTATTTTGTTTCTCTTGTTACCAGATGATAGAATATTTTACCGAAGCATTGTTTTCCTTTGCTTTTATAGGGAGCAATAACTCGGTCGTGTTACTTTGAGTTTTTCGTATGACAGGTTCTGCCTTATCAGCTAGCTGGATAAAATATTGTTTGTCGTTTACCGCATACAGTCCATTTGGAAGCTTTGTAATCGTAACGCCCTCGGCGATCTTGCACCATACTTCTGCTTCGGAAGAAACTACCGTTATGGTATGTGATAATTTCTTTCCGGATTCTTCAGCGGCCAGTAATTCTTTTATTTGTGTCTTACCAACTGAATATTTTATAATGGGTTGGCCTGTCTTACTGATGTCATATCCCAGGTAATTGTAATTTGCGTTGGAGTCCGGCCACACTTCGTTTTTATCCCGGAGCATTGCAACTGTTGGTCTACCTGATAACTCGATCACGCTGCCAAGGGGTTCTGCCAGTTGAGGTTCGCCACGGCCGTGCCACATAAGCGTCGTTTCAACAAAATCACCGCGCCAGCATTGAAGGAAGCCTCCAGAGCTAAGATCATAACTGTAATTCACCGCACCCGCCTCACCTACGGAGATCACATGTGTTTTCTTTTCACCTTTATGGTTCACAAAGCTTCTGACCATCACGGGATCTTTCGCTACGGGAACTGTAATAGCACCAACTGCCTCGGCAAAGAGAAGCACTTCATTGAGATTGGTGTACGCGATCCCGGGAGCTTCAACGCCAAAAACAATATCATTCGCAGGTTGATACCAGTGTCGGAAGGTTTTATAGTAAGCGAGTTCAATAGGATGTTGACCTGCTTCCAAATTCACCACGGTGGAAGCCTTCCCGGTTTTTTTTCCGTCAATGCTGAATACGGTTTTGCCTCCGATTTTTAATTCACCACCACCGTTTGGATGGTCGGGATTGGTGTCAACGGGAATCCATTTCAGGTTAAGATTCAAATAATATGGACCGGATTTAGGTATGTTAATCGTTCCAACAATCTTTCCTCCGTAATAATCTTTGGTTTCCGTTCCCTGATGTTGCAACAATTCGATATCCATTACCGCGGCAGTCTTAGCAGTAGCAAGTTCGGTAACAGAAGAAAACCTGCCTTCATACGCGGTAAGTTTAAGGCCGGACAACGTCACATGATCGTTTCCATACGCTTTGTATTTGATATTACGGATGGCAACAGGTCCATGATCTCCTTGAATCATGATCGGCCCCACACTTTTCTCATCTTGAAAAGCAGCAGCCCGCGTAGGACCGGTGACTTCTACATTTTCATGGATAACCACACCGTTGTGAACAACTTTTACAAAACGCGCGTTTTCAATTTTTTGCCCTGCTGAGTTAAACCTGGGCGCTCTGAATTCGATTCGATAATGTTGCCACAGACCAGGGGCTCTGCTTACGTTTTGCGCAGGTGGATGACCTTCATAACCTTGTCGGCCTTCTGGTCTGCTATCGTCCCAGCGTTCATAAATGGCTCCACAATCTGTCGTCTTGGGAGGATAAACTCCCCAGCTGTCGAACATCTGAATCTCATAACGTCCTTGCAGATAAATGCCGGCGTTTGAGCCTTTCTCCATCATAAATTCCAGTTCAAGGTCAATGTCCCCATGTTCCATTGTAGTAAAAAGGTGATCCTTCTTTTTATCAGAAAGATCATTTACTATTATGCCTGCACCCGAAGTTATTTTTCCTTTCCCAGCTTCTTTATAGTCATAGAATACCTCGCTGCTTATTTTCCAATTGCCTGCTGTGGGTTTAAAATCTTTAAGATCCTGTAAGGCAAGGGTGGTGTAAGGGAATTCAGTTCCTTGGGAATTTCCAGGAAATGAGTAGGCAAGAAACAGGGCAATAAGCCAACAAAAGGTATAACGCATGAAAAAATTATTTTATAGAGTTCAAGAATTGGATTGATATTGGAATCGAGGATCAAATATAAGCGCGAATAGGCAGTTTTATAAAAATTCTAGACTTTGCAGTGAAAAAACTGCTTCCGAATTGCTCCATCTTCAGTAAGAATACGCTTAAAACATTTTAAAAATAAATATTAATATTAAGGTCATGTGAGATATAGTTATACCCTTGTGATAGGTGCCACCTATTTTTTGTTAACATTCCTTATTTGAAAGAGATCATTGGCCAACCCTGCCCGTCCCACTTGATCGGCTCAATTTTAAGTTTGGGTTTTCCCTCATCCGCTATGTCGTAGGCGTGAAATACAAGGTAATCCTTACCATCAAACGTATAGGTTGAATTATGGCCAACGCCTGCCCAGGATGAATTTCCTTCCACAACAAGAGTGCCCCCGCCCTGATCCATTCTTTTACCTTCCTTGTCCTGATACGGGCCTTGAATTTTGTCGGAACGGCCTACGACAACTTTATAGGTGCTCTTGGCGCCGCGACAACAATGATCAAAGGACACAAAAAGATAGTAGAGGCCATTCTTCTTAAAAATGAAAGGAGCCTCGACTGCTGCTTCACCTGGATCATAGTCATCCGTCTTAAAATCACGAGGCCGTTTTGACACAGTGAACCACTCCTGTGGTTCCGCTAATTCTTTTAAATTTTCATTGAGTCTAACGAGCTTCATTCCGCTCCAAAAAGATCCGAATACCAACCAGGGTTTATGTTGATCATCGAAAGCGAGGTTGGGATCAATTGCGTTCCATAGATCGCGGCCGGGAACAGATTGAATAACTTTTCCATGGTCTACCCATTTAAAATCCGGGGAAGATGGATCCAGGGTTTTATTTGTTGCCAGACCAATACACGAAGTATTTTTTCCAAATGCCGAAACGGAATAATACAGATAGTACTGACCATTATGAAAAGAGATATCGGGAGCCCAGATGTGTCCTTTGAAACCTGCTATTTTTTCCATGGCCCAGGCGGGCGGCGCATCGAATACCGATTTTTCCTTTTTCCAATTTTTCATATCGGAGGAGGAAAAAACGGAAATACCCACACCCGTACAAAACAAATAGAAGGTGCCCTCATACTTTATCATCACCGGATCATGTACCCGGATATTTTGCGAGGGAACATCCTGTGCGTAGCAGGACGTACCCACGATAATAAAATAAAGTAAAACGCAGCGGGTTAAGGAGACCATTTTAAATTTTGTTTGTGTCCTTCTTTTGTCAATAGGCACTAATCTTTTTTTTGAAGTCCACTCAAAAACCTGAGTGGAGCAGCACACCTGAAGCCTTTAATTTATTTTAATTCTGACTACGGAAAAAGAGCTAGGCGGCAGCGTTAGGCTTACCTTCTTCCCTTTGATAGCAATATCCTTTTCGACCGGCGCTATTTGTTTTGGCCGCTCGAAGCTGTTCACAGCTTCAATCGAATCACCGGTTAAAACGATCAATTTTCCTTTCGAACTTAATTTTCCTGTTCCCGTCAGTGTTACCTCGCTGATTTGAGGCTGATCAGAGCCATTCACCATTTTTAAAATGACTTCTCTGGTATTTTTATCCAGGGAGGCCGTGGCATATAGTTTATTTTGCCCTGTGAGGGGAATATTGTTAGAGAGCATCGGAAGTACATGAGTTCCTTTATTAGTGGAATACATTTTCTGCACATAATAATTCGCGGTTCCGTACGCCTGAAGGTTATCAAACCAGATCAGATCCGGCGTCCACTGCCATCCTTCAGCATGGGCGAGGAGGGGAGCATAGGATGCCAAGTGTACCACTTCTGCATTGCGTTCAAGTCCAGTCATAAAAGCTGCCTCTGAGAGCGCGCATTGCCAGTTATTTTTATTATCGGGACTTGCTATGGCTACGCTTTGCGCCGCATATTCGCCCGCGAATATTTTGGGACCTTTACGATCATAGGAGTCGTAGCGTGTGGCGTTTTGAAAAAACCAATCGGGGGTTTTATAATAATGTTCGTCAAGAATCTCGGCGTTTAATTCTTTGAGCTCTTTGAATCCATATTCAAATAACTCCCCATCGGGGAACGGACCCGGACCTGATACTAAAATGATCTTTGGATACTTAGCCTTAATCGCTTTGGCAAAAACTTTATACCGTTCAATGTATTGTCGACCCCACTGCTCATTTCCCACTCCAATAAATTTTAAGTTGAAAGGTTCTTTATGACCCATGTCTGAGCGGATTTTACCCCAAGGTGTCTCTAGGGAGCCATTTGCAAATTCAATCAGATCGAGTGCATCCTGGATGTAAGGATCAAGCTGATCCATCGGCACGACTTCGGCTGTATTAAATTGGCAAGCCATTCCACAACTTACTATGGGGAGGGGTTCTGTTCCAAGATCTTCTGCGAGTTGAAAATATTCAAAAAATCCAAGTCCGAAACTTTGAAAATAATCCGGCGCAGGACGGTGAGCGAATTCTGTATTCCAGCGATTAATGATCATTTCGCGATTGTCGACCTCACCAATGGTTTTCTTCCACTGATACCTTGTCGCAAGGTCACGGCCTTCCACAATGCATCCACCTGGAAATCTAAGGAAGCCTGGTTTTAAGTCGGCCAGCAATTGGATCAGGTCAGTCCGCAATCCTTCCGGACGTTGCTTCCAGGTGTCTGCTGGGAATAAGGAAATAATATCAACGTCTACGCTACCTTTTCCATCGAACCAAACATGCAGCATTCCCTTGGGTTCTGTCTGAGTGGCTTTGAAGCTTGCTGTATATTTCTTCCACTCTTTGCCCGAAGGTGTTAATGAAGTTTCTCCTAACACATTTCCTTTTGCATCTACTAGCTCAACCCTGATTTTTACACTACTTCCCTCATGCTGGCTGGCCATGATAGAAAAATGATACTGCATGTCTTTTTTAATTCCCATTCCCCTAAACCCCTCATTTGTTAATCCGTATCCTTTTTCGGCTGTAGTGGTGATACGTGCAAATCGGTAATTTGCACCTTTGCCTGATTCTTCACCGCCCTGGTTTAAAATCAAGGCGTATCCGGATTCTTTGTTTAAGGAAAATTTATCACTTTTTTGTTCTTTCCATCCCATCAGCGGGGCGCTAAATTCGAAAGAGCGATTCTTTACCATTTCAGCGTATAGCCCGCCATCTGCGCCGAAATTGATATCTTCAAAAAATATTCCCCACATCGTTGGCTGAATTTCAGCAATTGGTTTATCTACCTGCACCGCGATGGCTGTTGGGCTCTGGCCACATAGATTTAAATGAAGGACGGTTAAAAGTGTCAAAATAAAGATGCTTCTGTGATTCATGATCGATTAATTTATTATATGCTATGATAGGTTTATATTATTATTTTTTTCCCCAAAGGGTGGTACCAGTATTATTTAATCCAGTAAAAACAAGACAAGGCTTTTTATTTTCCCAATCCCTTCCACGCTCAACCCATACGCTATCGATTTTTGTATTATTATAATTCATTTCAAGCCACGGAGCATTATAAGTCCAGTGACTATTAACATCCCCGTTTATTATCCCGTCTTGTCCCAGTTGTAAAGTAGCCGATATTTGAAAGTCCGGCAGTGTCTGCTCATTTGCATATCCGGGAACCACGTTGTAATCAAAGACAATTTGTTCCCATGCTCCTGCTATTTCAGCTGGCAACACGGGGGTCTGTTCCGTGGCCGCGTATCGCTCGGGCGAAACAACAGGCCACCCGTTATCAGTCCAGAACATTTTGCGGACATGGAGTACCATGTAATACTTGTTTACTCCCGGCCTTCCCTGATGGGCCATATAATATTGACCATCGTCTTCGAAAACCGAACAATGCGCTGTGCCTTGCCACCCTCCATGACCCGTGAACTGATAGGGAGCAATAATCATAGGACCATGATCTATTTCTTGGTTAAGGTCATTGTTGTTGAAATCATAAAATGGTCCTTCTGGCGAATCTGATCTGCCAACGCGAACATTGTATTTTGTCTCGAGCCAATCGTACGAAATGAAGAGATAATACTTATTCAATAATTCATTGTAAATAATTTCGGGACCTTCAATGTTGCCATTGACCATCCCGCCAGTAAAGCCCCGGTGAGCAATGCGATTACCTTTGTCTGAAGAAACCAAAGCCAGGCCCGTTGCTGGATTTAGTTTCATCAGGTAGATACCATCCCACGCAGAACCATAATACATCCAATGTCCTCCATTCTTATCAATCAAGATAGACGGATCTATCGCATTGGTGTGCACAGCACTGTTGGCAAGGGAAGTAACTACAATACCTTTTTCCGTCCATGGTCCTGCTGGAGTAGCAGAGGTTGCCAGGCCAATGACACTTAGTCTGAGCTTGTTTGAGGCTAGGGAATAATATAATCTGAATTCATTTCCGACTTTAATAACATAAGGTGCCCAGAGACTATTATTGGGAACACCTGCATTTTGCCTGACAAAGGAGGCACCCAACGGAGGCAATGCATCGAAGGCCCAACCCGAAAATTCCCACTGAACTAAATCTTTCGACCTTCTGATCTGGATGCCTTGACGAACAGTAATCCCGAATCCTACGTCTGTATTATAGCAATAATAATATTCTCCTTCTTTGATGATGGAAGGATCGTGAACATTATAAGGTCCCCACAGCGGATGACGTTCAAAGGGTGCAACATCAGGGTACGTGTCATTTATTGAATTAATATCAAACGGAACGGGTTCCGGTGGAACGACGGGACCTACAGGTATTTCTTTTGGATCTTCTGAGCACGAAGCTACTTGCAACAAAAGGAAAAAAACTCCTGCCATTAGCCCGGAAAGCCTGAGTAACGTAACTATTTTTTGAATCCGACCCATTTTCTTTCTCGCTTATTCCTGAATTAAATTTTTGAAAGCCATTTGCCGTTCGTGTTTAAAATGTATTGTCGTCGCGATTTGAAATCATGCTTCGAAAAGGTATTACATACTAACGTGCGGGCTATGTAGCTGAGACTCCTGTAGACCTGAGACCCTCACGCAAAATAAGAGTACAATTTACACTTATTTAAATAAACTGTACAATTTACACTTATTTTTTTGAAAACGTTTGCATCTAATGGGATTGGTTGATTCTAGAGCCTTGGTTTTGCTTAAACGTTAAACTATCGCTTCGAGAAAAGTACCACACTTCAACACCCGAACACTTCAACACTTCAACACCTCAACTAGCCGCCTCTGCATACTTCTTCTTATACTCCAATGGATTGTAATGGGTTGTAGCTTTAAACTGTCTGTTGAAATTGGAAACGGTGTGAAACCCACTATCATAACAAACCTGTGCGATATTCATTTTTTTTTCGACTAGAAGTTTACATGAATATCCAATTCTGATCTCGGTTAAAAAATCGGAAAAGGTTTTGTTGGCGTGTATTTTAAAATATCGACTGAACGACGTCGGCGCCATGTTCGCAATTGCTGCTACCTCCTCAAGCGTAATACGCTCTCTGAAATTTTTCATCACATATTCATGCACTCGGTTCATCCGGTCGGTATCAGATTGTTTTAAGGAATTTGAATACCCCGAACTGGATAGCAATTTATAAGAAGATGTGTTCGCCAGTAAATTCAAAAGTTGCAACAAAATCAAGATGCCTTCAAAATCAACAACGGTTAATAAATCAATCATGAGGCCTTCCGCTTTTTCAGCGGTGATTCCCGTTATTTCCATTCCCCGTTGCGCCTTTAAAAAAAGCTGACGCAGCAAATACATTTCCTTTTGGTGAAGGAATTCATTCCCTAAAAAATGCTCATGGAAATAGACCACGATGCCTTCTGTCCCAAGTTCTTCATCTCCTTCAAAGTATTCCATATCGCTGCGCCACAAATGCGGAAGATTAGGACCCGTAAATACCAGGTCTCCTTTTCGAAACGGACTTACATGGTCGCCTATGAAACGGGTGCCTGTTCCTTTTAAAACGATGAACAACTGATACTCAGAGTGAAAGTGCCAGTTTGGATCAAAATGACCAGCTTTCAGAAATTTAATTTCGAAAGCGCGATCTGATGATATAGGAGATTTTTGAAGTGCTGGTTTCATAATTAAAAAGCAACAGGTGGGTTCGAGGAAATAGAAACAGGTTCGGATTAGTTTAAATAGTGGTACTTATTTACCATTAAAAGACGCAACATACTCATTTTTTGCTAAAATATAGTCAAAAAGGGTTAACATTCAGGAATCGATTGCGAGCAATTTAGCCTAAATTCACACCCTTAAACAAAGGTGGATTATGCGAATACAAAGGATCGGAGTTTATATCATAATAATGAGTGGTTTGCTTTATTCTTGTGGCAATCCCGGAAAGAAAAATACGGCAACAGGACCTAGAAAAATTGAAATTTTGTTTTTAGGGCACGCCAGTGAGCATCATAATTCCGCGCTTTTTATGCCTATGCTGGCATCGGTGCTATCCAAAGAGGGGATTAATTTTACATACAACGATAGCCCTAGTGTGTTAAATGAAGAAACACTGTCCAACTACGATGGGTTGATGATCTATGCCAATCATGAAACGATAACTCCTGAACAGGAGGCAGCTATAATGGATTTTGTGGCCGATGGGAAAGGGTTTATTCCTGTGCATTGTGCTAGTTTTTGCTTTCAAAATTCTCCGAAATATATCGATCTCGTTGGTGGCCAGTTCATGAAGCATGAGACGGGTACCTTTACAGCTGCCATTACTAACAAAGAACACCCTTCCGTTAAATCTATAAATGAATTTTCAACCTGGGACGAAACCTACGTTCACACAAAACTTAGCGATGACAGAACTGTCCTGATGGAACGCATCGAAGGAGATCACCATGAACCCTGGACTTGGGTGAAGGAACATGGCAAAGGCAGGGTATTCTACACAGCTTATGGTCATGATGAACGCACCTGGAATAATCCCGGCTTCCATAAGTTAATGCACGAAGGAATACTTTGGGCCGTGGGTGATCAGGTAAAAAAACAATGGGAAGAATTTAGAAAAGACATGCCGGTATTTGTCTACCGTGACGAAGCCGCAATACCGAATTATGAAAAAAGAAATCCTGCTCCGAAATTCCAGTCGCCTTTGTCCCCAGAGGAATCCAGAAAACTGATTCAGATACCGGTAGGATTCAACCTTGAATTATTTGCTTCTGAACCAGACATTATTAATCCCATTGCAATGGAGTGGGATGAGAAGGGAAGATTGTGGGTCATTGAGACTGTCGATTATCCCAATTCAGTTCGGGATGGAGACGGTGTGGGTGATGATCGCATCAAAATTTGTGAAGACACGGATGGTGACGGTAAAGCAGATAAGTTTACGATATTCGAAGATAAACTTAATATACCCACGAGCCTGGTTTTCTCTAACGGAGGGATTATCGTTTCACAGGCACCATACTTTTTGTTTTTAAAAGATACAGACGGGGACGATAAAGCCGACGTTCGGAAAATTCTTATCGACGGATGGGGAACGTTCGACACGCACGCTGGTCCTTCAAATTTAAAATATGGATTTGACAATCAGATTTGGGGAGTGGTTGGTTATTCTGGATTCGCGGGAACAATAGCAGGACAGAACAGGGAATTCAAGCAGGGACTCTACCACTTCAAACCAGACGTTTCCAGCTTCGAATTTTTAACGTCCACGTCGAACAATACCTGGGGATTAGGCTTTACAGAAAATAACGACGTCTTTGCTTCAACAGCAAATAATACGCACAGCTTATTTATGGGCATTCCTGATAAAACCATAAAAAATGTTAAAGGTGTGGAGGTGAATGGAAGTCTTAAGCTGGATGGACATTATGCAATGCATCCCATTACACCAAATGTCCGGCAAGTAGATGTGTTCGGAGGATTCACGGCGGCCGCAGGACATAACTTTTATACAGCTCGAAATTATCCTAAAGAATTTTGGAATCAGGTAGCGTTTGTCTGTGAACCCACCGGCCACCTGGTGCATATGGGGCGAATCGAAAAAAATGGCGCCGGATTTACAGAAAAGGATGCATGGAATTTATTTAGCAGCTCAGATGAATGGGTTTCCCCTGTTGATGCAAAAGTCGGACCTGATGGTGCCGTTTGGATATTAGACTGGTATGACTTTATCGTGCAACACAATCCAACGCCTACACCGGATCGGGGAGGATATGCCGCCCAGAATGGAAAAGGAAATGCTTACGAAAATCCGTTGAGAGATAAATCGTATGGAAGAATATGGCGTGTTGTGAGCCAGGAAGCAAAGAATGAAAAACCAATCTCCTTGGATAAGGATGAGCCTGATAATTTAGTCAAGGCGCTAGCAAATGATAACCTGTTCTGGAGAATAACAGCTCAACGATTGCTGGTAGAACGTGGCAACACCGATATATTGCCGAAGTTGTATGACTTGATAAACGATCAAAAGGTAGATGAGTTTGGGTACAACTACGATGCAACCCATGCACTATGGGTTATTGACGGGTTAGGCGTATTGCATAAAGATGATAAAGCCGAAGGAGTAATAACGGAAGCATTGAAACATAAGTCAGCTGGTGTCCGAAAGGCTGCATTGCAAATTCTTTCCAAAACACAGTGGACAGAACAAGCGGTTACTAAGGCCAATATTTTAAATGATCCTGATCCCAATACACAGTTAGCTGCGATTCTTTCCCTTGGCGAAATATCACCTTCAGATGTGCTAGGCAAAACCCTTTATAAGCTAAGCCTTGAAGAAAATGTGAAGAAGGACTATTGGTTGTCGCAAGCTGTTTATGTTGCAGCAAGTCAACACCGTGAAGGATTTGTCGCGGCTTTTAAGGAGGCAAATCCAAATTTTAAACTAGCAGAGCCCGAAGTTAGTAATCGTGCGGCAACAGATCTTGATGATAAAGCGTGGAAAACAATGGAGCTTCCACAATTCATAGAAAAAGCTGGCTTGGATATGGATGGCATAATTTGGTTCCGCACAACAATTAACATACCTAAAAATGCTGCAGGAAAAAAAGGCACGATCTCACTCGGGCCGATTGATGACTCAGATGACACCTGGATTAATAACGTTAGGGTTGGAGGGATAGCAAAAAAATATAACGAGAAAAGAATATATCAAATTCCCGCGGGCACTCTTAAAGCAGGTGAAAATAGTATCGCAGTGAAAGTGGACGATACTGGAGGGGGAGGAGGCATTTATGGTAAACCGGACGACATGTTTATTGAAATTGGCAATCAGAAAATACCGATTTCCGGTAGCTGGAAATACGAAGTGGAAAAAGAATACAGTTCAAAGGATCAAAATCTTTTCAAAGATACTTCTATTGGTGAGGTATTTATGAAAGCGCATCTTACTGAAACGAGTCAGGAAGAACCGGCCACTGTATCATCCGACGGATCAACGACTGTTATAAAGATCAAAGTAATCAAAAACGAGATGAAGTATGATCGTAAAACATTTGAAGTAGAGGCTGGAAAACCTGTTGAGATCATTTTTGAGAATCCCGACTTTATGCAGCACAACCTGGTCATTACGCAAATCGGCGCGTTAGAAAATGTAGGAAAAGCGGCAGACAAACTTGCTTCGGATCCCAAAGGGGCGGAGAAACAATATGTTCCTGAGACGCCTCAAGTGCTGTTTGCCACGAAGCTTGTGAATCCCCAACAAACGGTAAAGCTTCAATTCCTTGCGCCTCAAAAAGCGGGCGATTATCCATTTGTTTGTACGTTCCCGGGGCATTGGTCCCTGATGAATGGGACGATGAAAGTGGTTAAAAATAAAACTGCTTTGTAAAATTGCCCTCTCAAGAAATCATTATTTACAATCCATAAAACTTACGTGAGCTTGAACGTGTCATTTGGTGTTAGTACCTGGTTGTGGACTTCCCCCTTCACCACCGAAACGGTTAATCTGTTTCCGAAAATAAAATCCATGGGATACGATGCGGTGGAGATTCCGGTTGAATATCCCGAAAAGATCGACGGCAAAGTCGTGAAGGTTGCACTTCAGGAGAACGGACTTCATGCTATTGTCTGCGGAGCGTTCGGTGCGAGCAGAGATCTGACGCACGATGATCCGGCTGTTCATCAAACTTGTTTTGATTACATCACACAATGTTTAGACCTCTGCAATACCTGGGATGCTGAATTTTTGGCCGGCCCAATGTATTCGGCCGTTGGAAAAGCAAGAATGGTTTCTCCTGAACAACGAAAAATAGAGTGGGAGCGAGCTGTAAAGAATATTTATAAGGTTTGTCAGCTTGCACAGCAACGAAATCTTTCAATCGCCTTAGAACCGTTGAATAGATTCGAATCCGATCTGATAAACACGGCCGGCGATGTAATGAGGCTTATTAAGGATGTGAACCATGCGTCTGCGAAAGTTTTACTCGATGGATTTCACATGGCGATTGAAGAACATAACCTGGAAAAGGCGATAACTACGGTGGGTGATAAATTGATCCATGTGCAGGTATCCGAAAATTATAGGGGTACACCGGGTACTGGTCAGACGCCATGGCAATCTTTTAAAGATGGATTGGAAAAAATTAACTATCAGGGCGCAGTATCAATCGAAAGTTTTACACCCGAAATTAAGGAGTTGGCAGGAGCGGTTTGTATTTGGAAAAACCTGGCGGAAAGTCAGGATGGTTTCGCCTCAGAGGGAATAGCATTTTTGAAAAAACTTTTAAAAAAGTGAAGCAATGAATAATAAAAAAATCAACGTCGCCATTGTTGGACTAGGCTTTGGGGCCGAATTTATTCCGATTTATAAAAAACATCCGAATGCTAACCTGGTCGCTATTTGCCAGCGTACGCAATCGAAGCTTGACGAAATTGGAAATGCCTTCGATATAGAAAAACGGTACATCTCATACGACGCGTTATTGAAAGATCCGGATATTGATGCTGTACATATTAATACGCCAATCCCCGATCATGGTATTCAATCCATTAAAGCATTAAAGGCCGGTAAGCATGTAGCCTGCACGGTGCCGATGGCCACTACGGTGGAGGAATGCGAAGAAATTGTCCGGCTTACGCAAGCCAATAACCTTACCTACATGATGATGGAGACGGTTGTTTATGCACGTGAGTTTCTTTTTATGAAGGAGCTTTATGAAAAAGGAGAGTTGGGTAAAGTGCAATTCATCAAAGCAAGCCATCAGCAGGATATGGATGGATGGCCTAACTACTGGCCTGGACTTCCACCGATGTATTACGCGACACATTGTGTTGGGCCGGTGCTTGGCCTGCTTCGGAAAGACGCGGAATACGTTTCTTGTTTTGGCTCAGGTACTATAAGGGAAGACTTGCACCACCACTATAATTCTCCGTACGCTGTGGAAACCACTCATATTAAATTGAAAAACTCGGATGTTAGTGCGCATGTATACCGATCGCTTTTTGATGTGGCGCGTCAATACCGGGAAAGTTTTGAAGTCTATGGTTCTAAAAAGTCGGTAGAATGGCCGTTGATTGAAGGCAAGTCGTTGGTGATGCATACGGCGAAACGTCCTGAACCTGAAATTCCGGACGAGATCGAATGTCCTGATTATGGTAAACTACTGCCCGAACCTATTCAGCGGTTTACCACAAAAGGTGTATATGATGCAGATGAGCATCAGCATCTATCTTTCACGCAAGGCGCCGGACATGGTGGTTCTCATCCTCACTTGGTTCATGAGTTTCTCAGCGCCTTAACTCAAAACAGACAGCCGTATCCGAATGCAAACGAATCTGCCAACATTACCTGCGTAGGAATCCTGTCACACGAATCTGCGAAAGAGGGTGGAAAAATTATTTATCTCCCCGATTTTACATTTTCGAAGGCTTAACAACCAAACGATTGGGCTTGATTGATTTTCGTTAGAATAAATCACCTACACAGACCGGGTACTTATGCGGTCTGTAAATAAGCCGAAGATTGGCTAAGGCCCAGCGGAACATGCCGCGGCTCCGTCATTGTAAGCCTGCAAATTTTTTAAACATCACTGCCCTGCTGTGAGACTACACAAGCGAAGACCTTTACACGAACTAAACCAGTCTCTTTCAAATTCTGACTCGTTCGGGTGTACTTCATAGTCTGGGGATTGCTTCGTCAGCACGCGAGACGCGTGGCTTCCTTACAATGACGTCCACCCGTTGTATCTGATAATCATAACGTTA
>CAZAHL010000103.1:0-20788 GCA_964484845.1 uncultured Chryseolinea sp.
ATACGGATATCCTCTTGAAATGTCGACTTCACATCTTCCGCCCATTCCCTCCGCCATTAATTCTGCCATTTTTTTAATTTTCACTAACGCGGATTCGCGCCACTCCTCGTTCATGGCTCTGAACGTTCCGGCGATATTTACTTCATTAGGAATGATGTTAGTAGCACCCAACCCCACAATATTCCCAAAGGTCAAAACGGTAGGCTGGCGCGGATTTGCATTGCGGCTGATAATCTGCTGCAAAGCAATGATAATATGGGAAGCAATCACGATCGGATCCACTGCAAGATCCGGAGCTGCTCCATGCCCTCCTTTTCCTATCACTTTCAAATAAATTTCATCCGCACTCGCCATGTACATGCCTTCCTTAAATCCAATTTTGCCAGCCGGCAATAAAGGGAAAACGTGCTGCCCAAGTATGGCCGATGGACGCGGGTTTTCCAACGCTCCATCGCGAATCATGTAAGATGCGCCACCAGGATTTTTTTCTTCCCCGGGCTGGAATAACAATCGAATAGTGCCTTCAAAATCTTCCTTAACTTCATTTAAGATTCTCGCCGTTGTTAAAAGCGAAGAAGTGTGCACATCGTGACCACAGGCATGCATCACACCTTTATTTTTCGACTTATAGCTTACATTATTTTCCTCAAGAATAGGTAATGCATCCATATCGGCGCGCAAAGCAATCGTTTTCTTCTCGGGATGCTTGCCTTTTATTTCAGCTATTAAACCCGTTGTCGCAACACTCTCGGTGAGTATACCGCACATTTGAAGCTGCTCAGCCACAAACTTTACAGTTTGAAACTCCTGATACGACAACTCTGGATTAGAATGTAAATGCCTGCGAAGAGAAACCGTATACGGGCTGTAAGCTGAAGAGAGTGACTTAATTTTGTGGAGTAGACTCATTCACCAATAATATTGTTAACAAAGGTATTCAATAAATTTACAGGGGCTTAAACTATTAGGAATTAAATAGGCAAGTAACCACCTCATCGTTTTTTGACAAGAAGAAATCATCAATCGTTTCGCATGGTCCCGTAGCTGACCTGCCTAGTGATTACAGCCTTCAAACTAAATCAATGCATTGACTAACCAGCCCTAACAGTATCCCCATTTAATTGATGGATACTTTATCTGGTATCACTATTGCCGAAGGAAAATATTTCTTAATCATGATGTAATCTTTCTGGGCATCCAATCGATTAAAATATTGCCCTGCCTTCACTCTAAAATTAGGTTGCGTATATTCAACTTCGGAGTCAATATCAGGTAATGAGCCCGCCAATCTTTTTTTGGAATTTAACGCATCCTCTCGTCTTAGCCCACTGTATATCTGAATGGTAAATCCATCGATGAACTTACGTGAGAGATTATATCGGTCAATACTGTCCAACACAGTATCGAGTTGTTTATTCACAGCATATTTAGGTTCGGTAAATTGGGTCTTCTTAGGTTCGATCGATCCGTTTGTATTTACAGGCGTTCCCGCAGTCGTTTCTGTCTTGGGTCGCCAGATGGATAAATCTTCTGAATATCCCGGACTATGCGATGAAACTGTGCTGCTCCGCGGAGCCGCACAACCCACAAGCAACACGCTGAATACCACCCCATAAAAATAAAACCGTTGGACGCGCATAGTTAGTTAATTATAATGCATCGATTGTTTAAAATATCCTCTTCCACTTTTTTATACTTGACATCTCTTAATACTTTGCCATCCGGATATTGCACACTGACTTTATCGTTGCGACCTGCAACTTTTTCTGACTTTGCAGGCATAATTTTTTCTTGAGGTGGCCGGTGCGGCTGAGCTTGTTCCGGTCTCTCACTTCCTGCTCCATTGCTTAACAAAGACCGCGATTCCTCTTTCTGTTCATTTAATCGTACGCGGCTTCGATGTACTCTGGCTTCCTGAACCTGATCAGGCTGCTGCACCGGAATATCCGCTTTTAGTAAGAACGAAATCGTTTCCTCATTCACTTTTGCAATGAAGCGTTTGAATAATTCAAACCCTTCAAACTTATAAATCAATAAAGGATCCTTTTGTTCATAAACTGCATTTTGAACGGATTGCTTCAGATCATCCATTTCGCGCAAATGTTCTTTCCAAAGCTGATCGATAATGGCAAGAGCGATCATCTTCTCCATGGATTTAACCAACTCAGTATTATTTGTATTTACTGACTTCGCTAGGTTTGCCGCAACACCGATTTGCTTTTTTCCATCGGTGAAAGGAACCAGAATATTTTCAACCGTTGATCCGCGTGTTTTAAATATTTCTTTTACAATAGGAAGCGCTTTTTCAGCAACCATTTTGTTTTTCTTGTGATAATGCTCTAACGCTTTGCTATAAAGATCATCGGCTAACTTAGTAGGCTCACTTTTATCAAAAGTCTCTTTGGAAATTTCATAATCAAGTCCCAACGTACTCAACGCATTTAATCGCAAGCTTTCATAATCATCGGCATTCTTCGCGTTGATAACCATATCTTCGCCGGTGTCATATAACATCGTAAGGATATCCAGTTCGAGGCGTTCACCAAACAACGCATTTTTTCGGCGCTTATAAATTACTTCGCGCTGAGAGTTCATCACGTTATCATATTCCAACAGACGTTTTCGAATGCCGAAATTGTTTTCTTCAACTTTTTTCTGAGCACGTTCGATCGAACTTGTCACCATGGAATGTTGAATGACTTCACCTTCTTTAAGACCAAGTTTGTCCATCACACGTGCGATTCGCTCAGGCATAAATAGACGCATGAGACTGTCTTCTAACGAGACAAAGAAATGCGAAGTACCAGGATCACCCTGACGGCCTGAACGACCTCTGAGCTGCCTGTCAACCCTTCGCGACTCATGACGCTCCGTACCGATGATGGCTAATCCTCCAGCCGCTTTCGATTCAGGAGTTAATTTTATATCCGTACCACGGCCCGCCATATTCGTTGCAATAGTTACAGTACCGGGTTTACCAGCTTCTGCAATTATTTCTGCCTCACGCTGATGTTGCTTTGCGTTTAACACCTGGTGTTTAATTTTTCGCATCTGCAACAGCCGGCTTACCAATTCAGAAATTTCCACGGACGTTGTCCCGACCAACACAGGCCTTCCGAGTTGGGTAAGTTTCACGATCTCTTCAATGACAGCATTGAATTTTTCGCGCATGGTTTTATAAACAAGGTCATCATAATCTTTTCGGACGGTTGACCTGTTCGTAGGAATTGTCACAACATCCAGTTTATAAATATCCCACAACTCTCCTGCTTCCGTTTCTGCAGTACCTGTCATGCCCGCAAGCTTATGATACATGCGGAAATAATTCTGGAGCGTAATTGTTGCGTAAGTCTGAGTAGCATCTTCTACTTTCACATTCTCCTTTGCTTCAATCGCCTGATGGAGGCCGTCTGAATAACGTCTTCCTTCCATCACGCGACCCGTTTGCTCATCCACAATTTTTATTTTACCATCAACAATGATGTATTCGGTATCCTTTTCAAAAAGTGTATAGGCTTTTAACAATTGATTTACACTGTGAATTCGCTGTGATTTTATCTGATAATCACGAATGATTTCCTCTTTCTTTTGAAATCTTGCAGTATCATCTATGGAAGGGTCTTTTTCAACTCTATTGAGTTCCGTACCAATTTCCGGAAGAATAAAAAAACTGGAATCTTCTCCTTCACCGGTAATTAAGTCTATGCCTTTTTCGGTGAGATCAACGCTGTTATCTTTTTCATCAATGATAAAATATAAAGGCTTGTCAGCCTCTGGCATGTTACGTTTGTTATCGGCCAGATAATAATTTTCTGTTTTTTGCAGAATGGCCTTTACCCCTGTTTCACTTAAATATTTTATCAGCGGCTTATGTTTGGGCATTGCCCGGAAGGCCCTGAATAAATTTAATCCTCCGTCTTTCTCATTACTTTCTGCAATGAGCTTACGGGCATTATTCAAATATTCGTTAACTAGTTTTTTCTGTGCCTCTACCAATTTAAAAATGCGCGGCTTCAGGTCATAAAACTCATGTTCATCTCCCTTGGGAATAGGCCCCGAAATAATCAATGGCGTACGGGCTTCATCGATCAGCACAGAATCTACTTCATCGACCATTGCAAAATGGTGCGTACGTTGTACCAATTCGTGAGGATCTTTGGTCATGTTATCGCGCAAGTAGTCGAAGCCAAATTCGTTGTTTGTACCGTAGGTGATATCCGCTTTGTAAGCGTTTATTCTGGCCGGTGAGTTTGGTTCATGCTTATCAATACAGTCCACCGTTATTCCATGGAATTGAAAGAGGGGAGCCATCCATTCGCTATCACGTAGTGAAAGGTAATTGTTCACGGTGACGAGATGCACCCCACGTTTTGCCAATGCGTTTAAAAACATCGGAAATGTAGCTACCAGTGTCTTACCTTCTCCGGTTGCCATCTCGGCAATCTTGCCCTCATGCAATACAATCCCTCCGATAATTTGCACTTCATAATGCACCATATCCCAAGTAATCATATTGCCAGCAGCCATCCATTTGTTATACCAACGGGCTTTGTCTCCGTCGATCTTTACATTTTCATGCGTGGCCGAAATCACTCTGTCAAAATCCTGCGCTGTAACTTCGAGATATTCATTCTCCTTAAAGCGACGCGCTGTTTCCCGTACAATGGCAAACGCTTTAGGCAACGATTTCAAAAGAACTCTTTCAAGCTCTTTGTTGCGATCCTCTTCAAGTTTATCTATTTGTGCGAATACAGATTCTTTTTCGTTGATATCCAAAGAAGGATTATCGGCAATATTTTTATGAAGCTCCGCGAGTTTATCGTCAATGGCTTTTAATTCCTGATTAATGACTTCCTGGATTTTCTTGGTTTCGTCTCTCAACGCATCGTTGGAAACAGACTTAAGTCGCTCGCCCTCTTGTTTGGTTTGTTCCACTAAAGGCATTACACGCTTAATATCTTTTTCTGATTTTGTACCGAATAGTTTGGCAATAAGTTTTAGCATACAGTGGCAGTTAATCGTTATCCGTTAATCGTTCCGTTAAAGCATTACTTCAAACGGATGATCGGGATAACTTTTCAAGAGGGTAAAGTTAAATTGTTTTTTGGATTCAGAATTAGCAATTACAGGTCCAATTGGCCTTTAAAGACCATTTTGGCAGGGCCAACGAGGTAAATCTCCTGAAACGTGTCTGAGTGGCTGTTTTTGAATTCAACTAAGAGTTGCCCGCCAAGCGTGTTTATTTTCACTGGCGATCTATATCCTTTTAACGAGGCTGCTATTGCCGCTGCGGTTATTCCAGTACCGCAGGAAAGCGTTTCGTTTTCAACTCCGCGTTCATACGTCCGTACGAAAATCGAATTGTCCGGCTGAAGCTCCACGAAGTTTACATTTGTCCCGCCGGGTTTAAAATCATTGCTGTAACGAATTTCTTTCCCGTCTTCAAAAACCGGATAGTCTTTAAGTCCTGTAACAAAGCGGATAAAATGAGGAGATCCTGTATAGATATAATAATCTTCGAGTAGTGTCTTTATTTCTTTTACATCTCCCATTTTTAATCGAATATCTCCCGACGGCAATATTTCAGCGGCATGAGCTCCATCGAAGGCGCTGAATACCGCCTTGCCATTTACCATACCAAGTTGTGAAGCAAATTGAACCGCAGCACGGCAGCCATTTCCGCATAAACTTTTAGATCCGTCTTTATTGAAGTATTCCAGATGGAAGTTGAGGGTTGGGTGATTCTCGATCAGCATCAAACCATCTGCACCGACACCAAATTTCGGGTGACAGATCTGCGCGATTTGCTCATTGGAAAAGGTTAGTTTGCTTTCGCGATTGTCAATGATCACGAAATCATTACCTGTTGCCTGATATTTATAGAAGTGAATGTTGCTCACTTGTTTATTACTTTAATTGAGTTGCCTGATGGAGACTAGCCAGATTATTTTACTTCTTCGTAGTCGATGTATTCGCCCGGTTTCGAACCGCTTTTCCCCTTTTTCATATTGGGATTAGCGTTAGCATCAAATGATTTTTTCTGTTGCTGGTTCCTAAACTGCTGTGAAGCCGCTCCAGCCTTAAAAAACAATCCTCCAACCTTATAAACAAGATATACAATCAGACTTGTAAGAATAAGAAATTTAAGCATGGTGTTCTTTGGGTAAATAACCAGGAAACAAAGGTATAGGTTCGCGGATTAATTAACCAATTAGTTAAAACAGATTTCGGCCTGTTGTCTATTACAGACCGTTCAAAAACAAGTGTTTAGAGGCCCCATCGGGCGTTAACCTCTACCTGGACTTGTTTCTGACCATTATTAGTTCTGTCCTCGGAAAAGCATTGGTAACGAAATGGCATTGCAAAGTTTCAACGAATGACTACCTGTCCAAACGTTTTTCACCGCTACCTGCTCAAATACAAATTCCTCTCAGAGTAAATTTTCATAAAGTAATCATCCATTAAATCATCTATGAAATAGATGGATTCTCCTGTCGATTTCATTTCAGGGCCGAGTTCCTTATTTACATCCGGGAATTTGTGGAAAGAAAATACAGGTTCTTTAATAGCATACCCTCTTTTAGTGGGATTGAACTTAAAGTCCTTTACCTTCTTTTCTCCAAGCATCACTTTGGTAGCATAGTTTACATACGGTTCATCATACGCTTTGCAGATGAAAGGGACCGTACGCGAGGCCCTTGGATTTGCCTCAATGATATAAACTTTATCGTTCTTGATAGCAAACTGAATGTTTATCAATCCAACGGTTTGCAAAGCCAGTGCTATCTTATGGGTATAGTGTTCAATTTGTTTAATAACCAGATCCCCCAGGTTATACGGAGGTAACACAGCATACGAGTCCCCGGAGTGAATTCCAGCCGGCTCAATATGCTGCATGATACCAATAATATATACATCCTTTCCGTCACAAATTGCATCCGCTTCTGCTTCGATGGCATGGTCAAGGAAATGGTCAAGCAATACTTTGTTCTCGGGTAAATGTTTCCAGATGTCCAGAATATGATCTTCAAGCTCTTGCTCGTTAATGACGATTTTCATGCTTTGTCCACCGAGTACATAAGAAGGCCGAACAAGCAACGGAAAGCCTATTGTTTTTGAAACTTCGATAGCTGCATCTGCATTGACTGCCACGCCGAACTCAGGATATGGGATATTTAATTCTTTTAACAAAGACGAAAATCTTCCGCGGTCTTCAGCAAGATCAAGCGCATCAAAGGAAGTCCCGATAATTTTTATACCATATTTATGGAGCTTTTCTGCCAGTTTCAAAGCCGTTTGTCCACCGAGCTGAACAATAACACCTTCGGGCTTTTCATGCTCGATGATATCGTACAGGTGTTCCCAAAACACGGGCTCAAAATAAAGTTTGTCAGCAATATCGAAATCCGTAGAGACTGTTTCAGGATTACAGTTTATCATGATGGTTTCATAGCCGCATTCTTTAGCAGCCAATACACCGTGAACGCACGAATAATCAAACTCAATCCCCTGACCTATACGATTAGGCCCGGAACCGAGCACCACTATTTTCTTTTTCGAGGAGGAGACAGATTCATTTTCATCCTCAAAAGTTGAATAGTAGTATGGAGTTTTCGCCTCAAATTCCGCCGCACAGGTATCCACCAGCTTAAATACCCGTTTAATTCCCATTTCCTTTCGCTTAGCAAAAACTTCGCTCTCATAACAATCCAACATATAGGCTATTTGCCGGTCGGCAAAACCTTTCTCTTTTGCTTTTCTTAACAGCGGAGCTTCCAACGTATTCAGCGCGTACTTGCTTACTTCCTTTTCAATCTCAACAAGTTCTTCAATTTGCTTTAAGAACCAACGATCGATTTTGGTGAGCTTAGCGATCGTCTTCAACGGTATGCCTAGCTTAATGGCATCATAAATATGAAATACCCTGTTCCAGCTTGGATGCTCCAGACTGTAGAGCAATTCATCCTGCTTGGTAAGTTCTTTACCATCTGCGCCAAGTCCGTTTCTCCTAATCTCTAATGACTGACACGCCTTTTGAAGCGCTTCCTGAAAATTTCTTCCGATCCCCATTGCTTCACCAACGGATTTCATTTGCAAGCCAAGCTTCCTATCAGTTCCATGAAATTTATCAAAGTTCCAACGCGGCACTTTTACAATGACATAGTCTATTGCCGGCTCGAAATAAGCGGTTGTTGTTCCGGTTATTGCATTTGTTAATTCATCGAGGTTATAACCTATCGCAAGTTTTGCTGCAATTTTTGCGATAGGATAGCCTGTTGCTTTAGAGGCAAGTGCAGAGGATCTTGATACCCGAGGATTTATTTCAATCGCAATAATCTCATCATCATTATCGGGATTGAGGGAAAATTGAACATTGCATCCCCCGGCAAACTGACCAATGCCATTCATCATCTTGATGGCTAGGTCACGCATGTGCTGATAAACGGTATCGGGTAAGGTCATTGCGGGTGCTACCGTGATCGAATCGCCCGTATGAATCCCCATGGGATCAAAGTTCTCAATGGAACAAATGATGATTACATTGCCATTTCCGTCACGAAGCAGCTCGAGCTCAAATTCTTTCCAGCCCATGATACTCTTTTCGACCAATACCTCGTGGATTGGTGAAGCATGCAATCCATTATTTAAGGCGTCATCAAAACCATCATGATCGTTTACAAATGCACCACCGGTTCCGCCTAATGTATAAGAAGGCCGTATTACGAGCGGAAAGCCAATTTCCTGGGCAATTTCTTTTCCCTGCAAAAACGACGTTGCCGTTCCTCCCTGACAAACACCCACGCCAAGCTCGATCATTTTGAGGCGAAATTTCTCCCTGTCCTCCGTAGTTTCGATCGCAAGAATATCCACTCCAATAATTCTGACACCATAATGTTGCCAGACTCCCGCTTTTTCACAATCAATGCAAAGATTTAGTGCGGTTTGTCCTCCCACGGTAGGTAATACCGCATCAATATGGTGCTTCTCTAAAATTTCACGGATTGATTTTTTCGTGAGCGGAAGTAGATAAATATGATCAGCGGTCACTTTGTCAGTCATAATGGTGGCCGGATTGGAATTGATCAGCACAACCTCAATGCCCTCTTCCCGCAAGGAGCGGGCTGCCTGCGAGCCGGCATAATCAAATTCACACGCTTGTCCGATGATAATTGGGCCGCTACCGATGATTAAAACCGAGCGAATACTTCTGTCTCTTGGCATTTCGTTTTTTAGAGTGGGGTGAACAAAATTGCGCAAAAATAAAACACTGATTGAAATGATTCATAGTTTGGACGGATTAATTATTACCAACCCGATTTTGTTTAATTTAATTTATCAATTCAATCG
This sequence comes from uncultured Chryseolinea sp., assembly GCA_964484845.1. GTDB lineage: Bacteria > Bacteroidota > Bacteroidia > Cytophagales > Cyclobacteriaceae > Chryseolinea. The sequence continues at coordinate 9,349 of CAZAHL010000103.1, forward strand.
TTGTAAGCTGACTAAATACTTGGTTTATTTGAAAAATTTTGTTTTCAATATTCACAACAGAGCAACAAAAATTGACGGCGCTATTTTACCCTTCATCCTGCTCGGGAAGACAAACAGAAGATTCAGCGACGATCAGAAATGTCATTAACTACTTTTTTTAGGAAAAATCATGAACGTAAATCAAAAAGCAAAAGAGCAGAATACCTACGACGCTATTGTTGTCGGATCCGGAATTAGTGGAGGATGGGCCGCGAAAGAACTTTGTGAAAAAGGATTAAAAGTATTAATGCTGGAGCGGGGTAAGCCGCTGGAACATCCCAATTATCCAACCGCTACAAAAGACCCTTGGGAATTCCCGAACGGCATGAGGCTTACGGAAGAAGACAAGGCGAGAAGCTATGTACAAAAGAGGCACTATAGTTACAGAGCAGATAATAAAGACTTTTATATCAACGACCAGGAGAATCCTTATACTGAAACAAAACGATTTGATTGGATTCGGGGTGATATTGTGGGAGGCCGCTCGATGCTTTGGGCGCGGATGTCTTACCGGTGGAGCGATCTTGATTTCATGGCGAATATAACCGATGGGCATGGTGTGGATTGGCCTATCCGGTATAAAGACATTTCACCGTGGTACGATTATGTTGAATCCTTTATTGGCGTTAGTGGTCAGGCTGAAGGAATTCCTCACCTTCCGGATGGAAAATTTCTCCCCCCTATGGAGATGAACTGTGTTGAGAAGAGCTTCAAAACGGTCATTGAACAAAAATTTCCAGACAGGCGTGTGACAATGGGCCGTGTCGCCAATTTAACACTGCCTGTAAAGGGAAGAGGACAATGCCAGGCAAGAAATCAGTGCCATCGCGGTTGTCCCTATGGAGCCTACTTTAGCACTAATGCCAGTACATTACCCGCCGCATTTGCTACCGGTAATTTGACTTTACGGCCACACTCTTTAGTGAATAAAGTAATATACGACGATCAAAAAGGCAAAGCAGTCGGTGTAGAGGTGACTGATACACAAACAAATGAAGTAATAGAATTCTATTCCAAAATAATTTTCTTAAATGCAGCTACGGTTGCCACCACTTATATTCTGTTGAATTCCAAATCCAATCGTTTTCCCAACGGATTGGGTAATGGCAGCGACCAGGTTGGGCGGAATTTAATGGACCATCACAAACAGGCTGGAGCAACTGCATCCATAGAGGGTTATGAAGATAAATATTATTCCGGACGGAGACCTGTAGGTCTTTATATTCCGCGCTACAGAAATATAAACGAAAAAAGGACAGATTATATCCGTGGTTTTGGTAGTCAAGGTGGCGCCAGTCGGGACGGCTGGAGCAGTTTGGTAGCCTCGACGTCACTGGGCAGTGCATTAAAAGAGGAAGCCCAACATCCCGGTGAGTGGAACATTGGATTCGGCGCGTTTGGTGAATGTTTACCTTATCCAGACAACCGGATCACATTAAATACAGAACAGGTTGACAAATGGAACAGACCTACTCTTAGCATCAACGCTGAGTTCAGAGAAAATGAAATTTCGATGCAAAAAGACATGGCAAATTCCACAGGAGAAATGTTGGATTCGGCGGGTTATAAAAACGTTAAGACTTTTATGAACACCTCCTTCCTTGGTGGCGCAAATCATGAAATGGGTACCGCCAGGATGGGTCGGGATCCAAAAACATCCGTGCTGAACGCATTTAACCAAATGCATGAGGTGAAAAATGTTTTTATTACGGATGGCTCTTTCATGACGTCTTCCGCGTGCGTCAACCCTTCCATTACCTACATGGCCTTGACAGCCCGTGCATGTGATTATGCGGTTAAAGAATTAAATAAATTGAATCTCTAGTTTCCACGGTTTGATTAAAAATCCAGGTCATAATAAACGAAAGTTGACGACCAATCTTTAATCAGGTGTTCAGTTTGCTGCTTGTACGATTATTTAATCGAAGGGTCAGCTGTTTCAATCACCTTGTTCCAAACGCGGAAGACATTTTTTGAACAGATTTTCTCAATGTCTTCATCGCTGTACCCGCGTTTCAACAAAATGTAAAGTAAATTTGGGTAATCCGCCACATCTTTTAAACCAATCGGCAAAGAGTCACCGACCCCGTCATAATCCGAGCCAATCCCTACGTGATCGATACCTGCCAGCTTTACAACATGATCAATATGATCGGCTACACGTTCCACGTTCGAATATAGCTCGACATGATTTTTAGAAAACTGGTCTATAATCGGCTGTGCTGCCGAATCTCGGGAAGTAAGGCCTTTTTCTATCAAAACTTTTTCGAGCGAATCGAGAAGTTTGGAGTTTACCCTTGCTAAGGAATCGATGAACGATGCGCCAAAATTAATTTGGATAACGCCACCATTATTTCCTAATTCTTTGATCATATCGTCAGACATGTTTCGCTGGAAACCTGGAGTGAAAAAGCGACAGGATGAGTGGGAAGCAATAACAGGTGCTTTCGTAATTTTTAGCACATCGTAAAATGTACTGTCGGACACGTGAGAAATATCTACCATTATCCCCACCCGATTCATCTCGCTAACAACTTTTTCACCAAAGGGGCTCAATCCGTTCCATTTGTTGAGGGTATCATACGATGAATCACAAATTTGATTGTCTTTCCCGTGGGTCAGCGTAATGTAGCGAATGCCGCGGTCGTAAAAGTATTTTACGTTCTCTATACTATCGCCAATTGGAGCTCCGTTTTCCATACCCAACGGCAAAGATATTTTCCCCGCCTTTGTATTTGCTTCTATAACCTGAGGCGTTCCGGCCAAAGCAAATTTATCCGGATGTGCTTTTACAATCCCTTCAATCATGTCAATGAGGGAATCTGCAAGCTCTTTTCCATGGTCACTCTTTAGTTGGTAGCTTGAGGGAATATAGATAGACATGAAGGGCGCATCAAGGCCACCTTTCTTGGCGCGTTCGTAGTCAAAATCACCCTTAGGAGTGCTTACTGGAATGTCGAGATACTCTGGTTCAAGGACAAAATGTTCTGCCTTTAATCGATATGGAAGGTCGACATGCCCGTCGGTAAGAATAAATTTTTGAGCCAGCTGATTTGCCTTGGTACGAAGCACTGTATCCTCCGCGTCCGATTTATTTTTCTGGCAAGCTGTGAGACAAACGAAAGCAATAATAAATACTAAAAGGGAGAATTTCATTGGATGAGTTAAGGTTTTAGATGCATGATTCAATTGTTGCAACCTGGTAAGAGGCATTACGTGTAGCTTTAATTTGAAATTTGCACAAAATTAAAAGTGGATGCAACCCGTTCGATGAGGATATTTATTGACACCGTTTGCGCTGAGCCGATTTTTATTTACCTGGGTAACTTCAAGTCAACCTCCACCTTTATCCACTTATGATTGGTCAACTTTGCGGATATAGACGTTGGCATAGCTTTATAAATTATTTACCGTTATGAAATATCAATATCTTACGCAGTAAATAATGAATACACTGCCTGAATATACGCGATCTTATTTAGCCCTTAGGAATGGTCAGGACCGGCCTGAAATATGGGTGGCGTATAAGGGACTGATCTATGATGTAAGCCGCTCAAAAATGTGGCGTGCCGGAAAACATTATGAACATTGGGCGGGACAAGACCTTACGGACGAATTAAAAGATGCTCCCCACAATGAAAATGTGTTTGATAAATTCAAAGTAATAGGTACGCTGAAGGCGTAATCCCATAAAACGAGACACATGAACACATTTTTATCTTCTATTTTTTCTGTTGCTTACATCTTGTAGTTTTGCCAACTTATACGAAAGGTGGTTTTCAAAATACTTTACATACTTATCTCCAATAACACATGATTCTATTAGCGGATAGCGGAGGTTCAAAATTAGATTGGAGGCTTCTTCAAACTGATGGAACAATTACCCAAGCAAACTCGCCCGGTTTCAATCCATACTATCAGTCTATTGAGGACCTGAAGAGTCATGTTAACACTGCCCTGATTCCGAAAATTACGGAACCAGTAAGTAAGATTTTTTTCTATGGCGCAGGGGTGTCCTCAGAAAAAAATCAGGAGAAAATCAAAACCGCTTTTTTGGAGTTCTTTCCGGATGCTCACATTGAGATTGGTTGGGATTTATTAGCCGCGGCCCGGGCACTTTGCGGGCAAGAGCCTGGCATTGCCTGTATCATGGGTACAGGGTCAAATTCGTGTTTGTACGATGGCGAACAAATTATAGGGAACGTCGCGAATTTAGGGTGGATATTAGCCGATGAAGGGTCGGGCGCGAACATTGGCAGAAAATTTTTGGTGGACTATCTCCGGGAGATAATGCCTGAAAACTTACGTGTACAATTTAACGAACGTTTTCCGTTCACACGGGAAGAATTCCTGGAAAAAGTATATCAGCATGAAAGACCGAGTGCCTTTCTTGCAACCTTTACGAAGTTCATTTTCCAGCACTTAAAGGAGCCTTATTGCTATCAACTTGTTTCTAATAGTTTCTCGGAATTTTATGAAAACAATGTGATGAAGTATGAGAATTATAAAAACTTAAAAGTTCATTTTACAGGCTCTGTTGCGTTTTATTTCAGCGACTTATTACGACAGGTTGCCAACGATAAAGGCATAACCGTAAAAAATATACTGGAAGGTCCCATCGCCGGCTTGACTTTATATCATCAAAAAGATCTAAAGCGATGACCACTACCGAATCTTCGTCTCACTACGAAAATCTGGAGCACATGAGTGTCCATGATTTGTTGGCTAATATCAACAAGGAAGACAAAAGTGTCCCTTTTACTATTGAAAAAGTTATTCCTAAGATCGAATTATTAGTGAATGCGATCACTGATAAAATGCAGGCAGGTGGGAGATTATTTTACATCGGTGCTGGTACCAGCGGCCGACTCGGGGTTGTGGATGCATCTGAGATTCCTCCAACGTATGGTGTACCTCATGGCAGGGTTATCGGACTTATTGCCGGTGGTGATACTGCCATTCGAAAGGCAGTGGAAAACGCTGAGGATGACGCGATGCAGGGATGGAAAGATTTGGAAGACCAGTTGATAAACCAGCAGGACGTTTTAGTGGGCATTGCCGCCTCAGGCAGAACGCCGTATGTTATCGGTGCTCTGAAAACGGCACGCGAGAATGGAATAATAACGGGCTGCGTAGTGTGCAATTCAGAAACGGAAATCGCCAAACATGCTGACTTTCCCATTGAAGTTGTGGTGGGCCCTGAATTCGTTACGGGGAGCACTCGAATGAAGGCCGGGACAGCACAAAAGCTAGTCCTGAACATGATTTCAACCGCGGTGATGATAAAATTGGGCAAGGTAAAAGGGAACAAAATGGTTGACATGCAGCTCACGAATAATAAACTAGTCGATCGGGGTGTTAAGATGATTATGGAAGCAACCGGGGTTTCCTATGCCGAGGCAGAACAATTGCTTAGCCAGCATGGTTCTGTTAGAAAAGCGGTAGAGAGCCGAAAATAATGCATGAGATTGAGCCCTATTATAACTGGCTAAAGTATTACGATCCGACGCTGGATAAGCAATCACCTTTTTACGGAAAAGAATACAACTATGATGTCTATTCAGAAACCATCTATGGTTACTACATTGATCCTGCCTGGGATTCTATAGGTTCCGAAACCCTTTATATAAAAATTCTATATACTGATTATTCTCTTCGTTTTACCGTTTTTGAATTTATCGGAGAATGGAACGACGCAATTAACAATGACATTATGTTTTTAAAGCGAAACGTTTTGGAAATTCTGCTACGCGAAGGAATTAATAAATTTATTCTTATTGGTGAAAATATTCTCAACTTTCATGGGTCAGACGACAGCTATTATGAAGAATGGTTTGAGGAAGTAGAGGATGGTTGGATAGCGGCGGTTTCATTCCCCGATTTTATTCAGGATGAATTTCGAAAGTACCATATTGACCATTATATAAACATGGGAGGTACCTTGCAAATCGATCAGTGGCGAACGTTACAACCACATAATTTTTGCCAGTTGGTAAGCAGCCTTATTCAAAGAAGACTTAGTTGAACGTTGGTGACCAAGGCATCCGCCGGCACGAGATAATCTCTTTTGGATTTCAATTCTTTACATAACACCCGTGTTCGCCTCAGCTTGCCTTTTTTAAAGTACTTACCCTGAAGCTGGAAAGTGCTTCCTTCTGGTAGTTTGGAAAGCACGGCTGCATGTGTTTTACTTTTATCATATAAGCGAAAAGCTTCGGTGAGTTTCGTATCGGCAAAAGAGCTGGCTTTAGGATTCACCATATGCCTACGGAGTTCATGCAAAATTTCCTCCGGAAAAACATTTTCCCATAGTAAAGGAATTAACAGATCAACGAAGGCTGTCTTCCATTCTTCACCGTGCGGATCAACCTTATTACCATAACGGAGGAATACCCGCAGGTGCGCCACCTCATGAACATATGTAGTAAGGAAAAGATACGGGTTGAGATCGTTGTTAAGGGTGATACGGGGATGGCTTTTACTTCTACGACTTGTAAAGTCACCAACCTTTGTCAGTCTGCTTTTTGACACCTTCAATTCGAACGGACTGGCCTTCCAAAGATTAAAACAATATTCCGCAGCGGAAGCTGGAACGTGAGTCTGTAATATTTCTAAAATCTTGTTGGAGATCATACAATAAAAAAGGCTTTAGTTATCTAAAGCCTTCCTGGTGACAATCTTTTTCAGACTGACTTAGTTCGCTACTGTATCTACAGCAACAGTGTCTATCACGTCAGAAGCAGAATCAACAACCACTTCTTCAGTTGCTACTGAATCTACAGCTTCAGCAGCAGGCTCAGCTTTCTTGCCACAAGCAACAAAAGCGAGAGCGAAGCCACAAACAGCTAACAATGCAATCAATTTTTTCATAGTTACAGGTTTAATAAAAATTCTTCGCAAATATAACAGTATATAACACTCTTCGCAACAAATCTTACTTTTTCCTGAAGATTAACCTGAGCGGTACCCCCTCAAAATCAAAGTGTTCGCGTAATTTATTCTCTATAAAGCGTTGATATGAGCTATGAATATACTGAGGAAGGTTACAGAAGAAAACAAACGATGGAAACCGTGCATTTACCTGAGTTATATACTTTATCTGAATATGCTTACCCTTCTGTGATGGAGGTGGATTCCGGACTATTTCAGGAAGTAAAACATCATTCAATTTAGAGGTTGGTATTTTTTTAGTTTTGTTCTCAAAAACCTGTACTGTTTTTTCTATTACCTGAAAAATCCGCTGCTTATTTAAAACGGACGTAAAGATTATAGGCAAATAATCTATTGGCGCGAGCTTCTCCATAATTTCCTTTTTGAACTTCTCGGAAGTCTTAGAGTCCTTTTCAATGAGGTCCCACTTATTGACCATGATGACCATGCCTTTACCCTGGCGTTCCGCCAGACTAATCAAGTTTACATCTTGTGCTTCAATTCCCCGTTCGGCATCGATTACGACAATGCAAACGTCGCTTTCTTCTAATGCACGAAGAGAGCGCAGTACGGCATAGAATTCTATATCCTCTTTTACCTTTCCTTTCTTACGAACACCGGCAGTATCAATCAGAATAAAGTTCTTTCCATACATGGTATAGTGAGAATGAATGGCATCCCGCGTTGTTCCAGCCTCGTCTGTTACTATGCTTCGTTCCGTTCCCAGCAATGCATTCAGCAACGACGATTTACCAACGTTAGGCCTACCAACGATCGCAAACTTAGGAATGCCTGCATTCGGATCTTCCACACCTTCCGATGGGAAAGTTTTTACCAGCTCATCTAAAAGTTCGCCAGTACCCCCACCGTTCTCCGAGGATATCGGATAAACTTCTCCCAAACTAAGCTCATAAAATTCTGCAGCATAAACTGATTTATCCGGTGTATCAGCTTTATTGGCAGCGACAAAAATGGGCTTCTTAGAAGTTCGGAGAACATTCGCGAACTCCTTATCAAACCCTGTCACGCCGTCTTTGCAATCCACCATAAAGATGACAGCGGAAGCTTCTTCAATGGCCAACTTAACCTGCTTGCGAATTTGAGATTCGAATTTATCTTCCGATCCGGTTACATATCCACCTGTATCAATTACGGTAAAATATTTACCACACCATTCCGCGTATCCATAATGCCGGTCGCGGGTTACACCCGGTTCATTATCCATAATTGCCTCACGTTTCTCCACCATTCTGTTAAAGAATGTTGACTTGCCTACATTTGGTCTACCTACTATTGCTACGATGTTTGCCATGTTAAAATACTAATTACGAGGTATGAGGTACGACGTATGATGATTAAATGTGTTTGAGTTATTTATTCCATATAGCCGAATTGCTTCAGCTTGAAAGCGTGTTTGCGCCAGTTGTCGGCCACTTTAACATGTGTTTCAAGAAAAACCTTTTTTCCAAAAAAAGTCTCCATGTCTTTGCGCGCTTCAATGCCTACTTTTTTTATAGCACTTGCTGCTTTTCCTATAATGATTCCTTTTTGTGAATCTCTTTCCACATAAATGGTGGCACTGATGCGTATGATGTCTTCCTCTTCCTTGAAGGAGTTTATAGAGACTTCAGTGCTGTAAGGGATTTCTTGCTCGTAATTCAAAAAAATTTTTTCCCTTACAATTTCGGAAGCGAAAAATCTTTCGGAGCGGTCTGTGTATTCATCCTGGGGGAAGTAAGGAGGATGAATCGGCATAAAATCCAACAACTTCGGAAATAGGGAATCTACATGCTTCCCGGTTTTAGCCGAAACTGTCACAACTTCTTTAATATTCTGAAGGTTTTGTTTCCAGTAGGTTACTTTGTCCTCCACTTGTGATCCTTTTGCCAGATCAATTTTATTGATTACCAGAAGAATTGGGGTGGCTATTTTAAGAAAGCGATCGAAAAGTTCAGGTTCATACTTATCTTCCAGGGCTACTACGAGCAAAATTAAGTCGGCGTCTTCCAACGAAACTTTTACATAGCTCATCATCGCGTCGTGTAGTGAATACTTGGGTTCCAGTATTCCGGGGGTATCTGAGTAGACGATCTGATAACTCTCCCCATTTAAAATCCCCATGATTCGGTGCCTTGTTGTCTGCGCTTTCGCTGTTATAATGGAAATATTCTCATTCATTAACTTATTTATAAGCGATGATTTCCCAACGTTAGGCTTGCCTACAATGCTTATAAAACCCGCTTTAAAGGACGATTGCTCCATAATGAACTGCAAAGGTAACTGGTTTTTAAGAATCGATGGAGAATCTTACTGGCGAATGGGTTTTACCTGGCTAGTTTATTCACAAATAAGAAGCACTTAAGGGGCCTATAAATATTTTTTCCGCAGGGTCTTATGTAATGTTTCACCTAATCTCCTTAATTCTAAGCATCCATTCCGGTTGGAATGTAGGCGAATCTGTTTTCTAACGTCAAGAAATAACCGTCTTAAACGTCTTTCTTATTTGATTCAAATTTCAATTGGAACATTATTCTTTATTCTTTGCTCCCAATTCCCTAATGTTCAGAGCGACACAATGCGATTGGTTGATAGCGGTGGTTGGGTATACCGTCACCACCTATTAGCTAGTTAATTTGGTGCGCGACTATAAGAAGACAGGTCAACCAAAACCTGTATAGCATCCGTGGGGGTCTTATGGAATTATGCTCCAAGGTGAATATCTGGGAGTGCTCGCTGTTCAACGGGTATACTTCACACTGGTCCTCAGGATAATTGAGGGTTCAAAAACAAGGATTGCAATCGAGTGAAAATTCTTTATAGTTTCAGAATCTTATACTCATCATTTCCCCAAGGTTTGGCAATGGGAAATGTTCTCAGACTCTACTGTTTTTAAAATTTAGGAATCTACGTTCCTCTTCCGAACTTCTGGTTTATGTAATATTCGCTTTATTATTAAACAGCTTTTATGAAAAGCTCTTGCGTACTTCGCCAATAAATATTCCCACTCTCAAACATAAATGCGCAATCCCTATTTCTCCTTGTTGGCAACAGCATGGAAGTATGCCCGGCACGAAAAAAAGCGATTCTTATTAATCTATGCGATATTCATTTTTGCGACAACCATTGTCGCTTTAAACCCCCTGTTTTATGGATGGTTCATCAATGAGCTGCAACTTCAAGGTACAGATGTTTTAAAAACAGGATGGATTTACATTGGAGGTTTTTTGGGTTTGAGACTGTTGGAATGGTGCTTTCATGGTCCAGGACGTGTGATGGAACGCCAGTTGGCTTTTACGTTGAGTCGAAATTTTATGGACGAAGTCTACCACAAAATCTTGCACCTTCCGGTAAAATGGCATCAGGATCATCATAGCGGGTCAACCATCAATAAACTCCGTAAAGCTTATGAAGCATTAAAAGACTTCTTCCAAAATGGATTCATCTATTTCTATTCCTTCGGAAAGTTTTTCTTTTCGTTTGGAGCGATGCTCTATTTTTCGCCTCTCTTCGGCGCTATCGGTGTTCTTTTAGGTATTGCAACCATCTGGATCATCTCAAAATTTGATAAGGTCTTCATTCGTTCCTTAAAAGAAGTAAATGAGCGTGAGCATGAAGTATCCTCTACGTTGTTTGATAGCTTATCCAATATTATTACAGTGATTACGCTACGGCTTGAAAAAAGAATTCAAGCTACCTATATGGGTAAACTGATGGCTGTTTATCCGCCCTTTAAGAAAAATGTTTCAGTTAATGAATGGAAGTGGTTTACTGCGCAAATGATGGTAGGCCTTATTTATGCCGTTACAACGATCGGATATTTATACCAGCATTGGGATCCTGGAAACACATTTTTCATTGGTGGATTAGTCGTATTGCTAGGATATGTAAATCAATTTACCAGTGTCTTCAATGACATAGCCGGCCACTACACTCAAATCATGAAGTACAATACTGAGCTGCAGAATATCCGAGATATCGAGCAGGCTTACGATACCATGCATTCTCCAGATACAGAAAACCGATTGCCTGCGCACTGGCAGACGCTGGATATTGAGAACTTAAACTTTCATCGGGGCGAGACCCCCGCGCTTCCGCGTCGTGTTGGAATACACGACTTAAGCATGCGCATTGAAAGAGGACAACGCATCGCCCTAATTGGAGAAAGCGGAAGCGGAAAGAGTACGTTACTAGCATTACTAAGGGGATTGTTTACTCCACAAACCAAAACGCATATTAAAATCAACGACACCGAGGTAGGAGATTTCGAATCGATTGCAAATACCGTAACCCTGCTTCCACAAGACCCGGAGATTTTTGAAAATACGATCTTGTACAACATAACGTTGGGATTAAACTTTGAGGAAGACGAAGTAAAAAAAGCGTGTGAAGCAGTACAATTCGACAGTGTAGTAGATCAATTGCCCCATGGATTTGAAACTAACATCATGGAAAAAGGTGTCAACCTTTCCGG
>CAZAHL010000104.1:0-20757 GCA_964484845.1 uncultured Chryseolinea sp.
CTCCCCTTCTTTACATCCCGAATTGTTTTGCAAATTCATCGTCTGTATAGCCTGGATAGCTTTTATAGATACGATCAATTTCCTGCGACTGTCCTGGGGAAAGGATTTCATTTGGATTTAAACACCAGGTACCTTCCAGCAATCCTTGTCTCCTCAGCACTTCATGAATACCGGCGATGCATCCTTTAAAGGAATTAGCAGCATCAAAAATAGCCGCATTCATATCCGTTACTTCAATACCTTTTACCAGGAAATTATCAATACCAGAATCATTGCCGCTCAGATGAAGCTTGATTTGCTGAAACAGTTCAACCGATTTTTTCGTCCATACTGCCCAGTGACCCAATAATCCGCCAACAAATCTTTTTTCCACAATTTGCCCATTTATTGTAAAACGGTAGGGTGTTAACAGGTCGGCTATGATGTTATCATCATTGCCGGTGTAAAGTGCTATCTGACTTTGTCTTGTTGAACTACACACAGCTCTAACCACATCCAAGGTCTGGTACCGATTGAATGCTGCAACTTTTATTGCATAGACATTGGGAACTTCTACAAAATCCTTCCAAAATTCATAACTTAATATTCTGCCCCCGACTGCCGGTTGTAAATAGAATCCAAATACGGGTATCACGTTCGCAATAGCCTCTACCCGCTTAATTAAATCGTGCTCGGAATAAGAGGTCAAACCACCCATGCTTACTAGCCCCAGGTGATATCCATATTTCACGGCGAGCTCAGCCTCACGAAGAGCAGTATCTGTAGTACCAACGATCCCTGCTACTTTTATAAAGGGACGATCCAACTTTACTTTATCAATTTCGTCTGCTGTTATTCTCAACACCGGTTCAAGTAAGTTTATTTCCGGTCTCCTGATTTCAAACTGTGTTGTATGCACACCAACGGCCAGGCCACCTGCACCACTCGCCAAATAGTAACGCGTAAGAGCGCGTTGTCTCCTTTCATCCAATTTTAAATCCTTGCTGAGAGCCAATGGATGTGCCGGTATCACTGTGCCAACCTGTAGTAAACTGTTTATGTTAAGATCTAAAGATTTCATCTGCTCCATACGTTAGAATTTCCCTTCCCGTTCTTGAAAATGAGTAGGCTTGTTAATCGTCTCACCGCCTCGTGTAACCCACTCAGCCAAAATTTCTATCATTCGTTTTAATGTAACCTGTGGATATCCAAACAAATGAAATGCCTCGGACGCGTTACTGAGCAATGCTGTTGATTTCTCCTCATTTTTGAATTGTGGGACTTTACCAAGCAACATTCCGAATTGTTGTGCCACCCATCTGACAGACACTGTCTCAGGTCCCGTAATATTTACAATTTTTGCAGGCACTGCACAGTGATGCAGAGCGCGTATTGCCATTTCGTTAGCATCGCCCTGCCAGATTACATTTACATGTCCCGTGCTTAAATCGATAGGTGCTCCCGAATTCACAGATTTCAAAATCTCAAGCAGCACACCGTACTTTACATCATTGGCATAATTCAACCGGTATATAAATACGGGGGTACGGTATTTCGCAGCGAAGAACTGAAAGATCCGTTCGCGTCCGAGACACGATTGTGCATATTCCCCTATAGGTCCCGTTGGATCTTCTTCTGCCACGCCTCCTATTGAGACAGCCGAAAAGGGGTAGACATTCCCTGTAGAAAATACTACGATCCGTGAATTTCTGTATTTCTGTGCGACAATCCCCGGTAGATAAGTATTCATTGCCCACGTAAATGATTCCTTGCCGTTAGTACCAAATTTTTGTCCTGCGAGGTAAAGTACGTTTTTCACGTCAGGTAAGTGCCGAAGCTGATCATCATCCAGTAAGTCTGCGACAAGCGTTTCTATTCCTAAGCCGTTCAATTCATCCCGCAAACCATCCTCAGAAAAACGGGAAACAGCGATTACTTTCTTATCAACACCTGCCTCAGCAACAGCCTGTTTTGCAAGCTTTGCCAATGCGGGTCCCATCTTCCCTCCTGCACCTAGAATTAATATATCACCTTCTAATTTTTTAACGTCCGAAACCAATATACTGGACGGCCGCAGCAGATCCTGATAGGATTCTTCGATACCCTTAAGTTCGGAATCCTGTACTCTTTCGTCTCGTACTATAGCGTTGCTGGTATTCACCATTTATATATTTTATTTAGAGATTTTTTTCATCGATCAACACACCCTTGCCTACATGTCGTACTCGGGTTTCCAAGTTTGAAATGTCTCTGTATCCATTGCCGCATTACCCATATGAATAGCAATCGATGACACCCCTGCATTCAACACATTAGAGAGAGGTTTCTTACCCGTTTGGATACATTCAAAAAAATCCCGCAGTGCAAATGTGGTTGGTTCAACATCTTCGTCGCCAGCTTTTTTGAAAATGATTTCAACAGGTTTTCCTTGCGTTGTTGATTTGATCGTTGCGCCTGAAACGCCATCCACCGTTCCCCTAACATTCTCAGTTGCTTCCGCATAAATAAATGCCTTTTCCCTTTGTATTTCAACAGTTGCTTTGTCACCTAATATTCTGATACCATAACCATTATATGCATTGGAAAGAACCGAGGTAAAGCTAGCTTTTATGTCCTGTGGATATTCATAGAGAGTCCGTACATTATCATACGTATCGCGTCCATCTTTCCAATAATTTATATCGCCTATGCCCGTTACTTTTACGGGATGACTGTCAAGTAAATAATTCACCATATCAATTTCATGCGCACACAATTCAGAAAGCGGACCACCACAAAATTCGCGGTACATTCTCCAGTTAATGGTTCGCTCCAACTTAAGATCTCTCACAGGATTGCGCCAGTTTGAATTCCTGTTGTACTGGCATTCAAAGTGCGTAATCTTTCCCAACCAGTTCTGAGAAATTATTTCTTTTACCTTATGGTACAATGCGTAGTAACGATACTGATAACCTACCTGAAAAACGAGTTTACTTTCTTTTACTTTCTTTACCAAGTCAAGCGTTTGCTGAATATCATAAGCCAAGGATTTTTCCAGGTAAATATGTTTACCAGCAGCAATTGCATCTGCTGCCATTTGATAGTGCAGGAAAAGCGGGGTGGCGATAATAACAGCATCTATTGTTTTATCGTCGAGTAGCTTTCTATAGTCCGCATAACCTTTTGCGCCTTTTGAAGCAAGACCCAATCCCTGCTTCAGGTGCTCGGGTATAATGTCGCAACATGCCACCAGCTCGGCCCCTGGCATTTCCTTCATAAGGCTCGCCAGGCCGCAACCCCGGCTTCCTGTACCTATCAACCCTAACCTAATATTCTTTCTTTGAGTAAACTTTTGAGCAAATGACGACAACCCCAAGGCTGCAATTCCTGAAATGGCAACGGCTGATGTTGAGATAAATTTTCTACGGGGAATTATGCATTCTTTCATTTTCATAATTTATCTACAAACTTTAACATTTACAATTTTTCCGACATACAGCTACAAGACATTTAGCTAAGGAATTATGGTTAACGGCGGTAGATTTCTATCTGCGCCAACATAACCCGCATTCTGATTCACAACGCCAAGGGTATTTGCCAATATAACGGTTGCTGGAATCGGCCAATGAACATGATAGGGGGCTATTTGAGCAACATTTCCCAACCTTTGCACCTGGTAGGTGTACAGGTTGTTATACTCAGTCACTCTATCATAATAATAGTTATGTTCGCTAAAATCATTCAGGTCATAACCACCGAGATTTAATTTTGCCATAATATATGATGCCCTGACGAGCTCTGCATGCCTCGGCTCTTCGGCAAACAGCTCCCGAGCACGTTCATCAAAAATAAAGTCGATGGTAACCTCGCCGGACGAAATGGGCAAAGCTTGTGCGCGTTCTCTGATCTTATTCAAATCGTCGGCTGCAGCAGCTAAATTGTTTTTCCAAAAATAGGCTTCTGCCCTTAACAAGTAAGTTTCAGCGAGACGGAAGACGTACCAATCTCCATTGCCTCCTACGATTCTTGGCGCATGATCATCGTGCGGCACATACGTGATGTAAAGCGGCGTTGCATACAATCCATAAACAGAATCCTGGGGATCCAACAGAAAAGCCTTGTTAACTGGTTTTCCAAAATCAACCGAGGCTGGATTGTTGTATACTATTTCGTCCATGTCGTACCAATTGGCATCGATTCTTCTTAGGTCAGTCGTAGTCTTCCAGGACTGCGGTCCGTAATTCCATAACCCATACTGATAATAGGGGCTCAAGCGAACATTTGCATTTCCCCTTCCCAATGAATCATACTGCGGACCACTGAGAACCATACCTGGCTTACCCTCGCTATCACGGACAAAGCTCTGAAACCACGCAGAATTATACATACGCATCGTGTAAAGACCCTCGGATCTGGCATCTGCAGGAGCTTCTAGACGATCCACCGTTGCCAATATAGTTTCCCTGTTTTCCGAAATATTAAAATTTTTGGTTCGATGAAGATCCCACATAAGATTTTTTGAAGGATCATTAGCGGCAACACCAAATCGCGAAGTCATTAAGGAATAGGGTCCATTGATAACGCTCGTGGCCGCTGCTATTGCCTTATCAAATTCGGTATTGGCGAGGTAAACTTTTGTGAGCAAATGATTTCCTGCTCCCTTTGAAATTTCACCTGGAGGAGCAACGTCAGGAAGCCATTGAACGGCATACTCCAAATCCGTCTGAATCTTTGTGAGTATTGCCCATCTGCTATGGGTGGCAAAATCAAGCTTTGCCCCTGTTAACTCTTCACCAACAAATGGCACATCACCGTATTCATTTACCAGGAGATAATACCAAAAGGCACGATGCCAGTAACCTTCGGCTAAAACAACATTCCTATCATTCTCACTCTCCCATTTTATGTCGTCGATCCTGGAGATCAGAACATTGGTATTTTTTATGACAGCGTAGATCTCTCCAAACTCCGCCAGAAATTTGTAATAGGTATCTGTATTCGGAGTTAGCTTAAAGAAGTCCAATTGGGACCAGGGCGAACCAAGATCTGACGCTGCAAAATCCATCACCAGATAATTCATCTGCCCGCTATTTTGTCGCTTAAGATCCTTTCTCATGGTTATTAACAATGATTCAAATCCAGCTTTGTCCAGATAAACATTTTCCGCCGTAAGGAACGAAAGAGGCTTAGGCTCCAGCCATTCCTTGGAACAAGAGACCAGCACCAAAAAAAGAGATGCTAAAATCAATGAAATATGAAATATACGGTTCATCTTTTTAATTTTTTAATTTAGATAATTAGTCTTCTTCGAATCATAGCGAAAACGAAACTCCGAGGCTATATGTCCTTGGCATGGGGGTATCTCCGGATTCCGGATCCCACCCCGGCCATTTATCAAAAGAATAAAGATTGCGTATAGCTCCATAGATTCGAACATTATTCAGATGCGCCTGGGTTGTTATTTTTGCCGGTAAATTATACGACAAGGAAATATCCTGGATTCTGACAAACGAGCGTGGCTTGAAAATCATAAGTCCTCCGCCAAATGAAGTTATGTTTGTATTGAGCCTGGCCCAATCATTGTTTTGATTTGCTGAAGTCCAATACGGTAATGCCATTTTGTTCCGTTTGTCGAACGTTTCCGAACTGGGATTTAACGCCTGGTCAAATGCTCCGACATGTCCCAGGTCAGCCCGTATAAAAACAGATGCTGAAAAATTTCTTAAAAAAGTAAATTCATTTCGCAACCCGAGTCGAAATCGCGGCTGACGGTATCCAATGAACCGCTTATCTTGCAATGCTTCGTATACGCCATTATTATCCGCATCAATGGCTTTGAAATCACCGGGCTGCATCAGATAAACAGCAGCATCCGCAGCCTCATTTTCCTGCCAAATCCCGTTGACGTCATAGTTCCATACCCGATCAAGTGCTTGTCCGGGAAACCATTCATTGGTGTAATCCGGAACTTCCCTTGTCACAGTCTCTCCTTCAATGATTACTTCTTCAAAATCTCCAAACAACTTTTTGATTTTATTCCTGTTAAGGGAAAAGACAACATTTGATTTCCAGCTAAATGCGGGTGTGTGATAGTTTACGGTGTTCAAAGACAATTCAAATCCGCGGTTACCCAGTTCTCCCAAATTCGTAGTAATGTTGGTAAACCCAGTAAGTACTGGAAGTTGGCGCTCCATTAGCAAATCAGTGGTGGTCATATCATAATACTCAGCGCTGACTTCTACGCGATCGTCAAACAACCCTACGTCTACCCCAAGATTGATGGATTCCGTTTTTTCCCATACCAGGTCGTAATTCGCCAATGAGTTGTTATACACCCCCATTTGCACATTCGAACCGTTGTAGTATAAGTTTGAATTTATTTGCGCCAGTGCTGAATATGCGCCAATCTCACGATTTCCATTTACACCCCAGGATAACCTCAGTTTTAATTGACTTATCCAATCAACGTCAAAGAATTTCTCATCCGATAGTTTCCATGCCAAAGCGGCAGCAGGAAAAACAGCCCGGGGGTTCTTTTTACCAAATGCAGAATAACCATCCCGCCGTACAGAAACCGTGATTAGATATTTGTCTAACAACGTATAGTTTAACCTACCCATAACAGCGTCACCGGTGATTTGCTGATCGTAGTTGGTTAGAGATGGTTTAGCGCCAAATTGTAAACCATTATATCCGAGATTTTCGTTGGGAAGAAATGTTTCATTCGTCATTACGGATGACCAACTTCTATTTTTCTCCCCGCTATATAAAAGTGTCACATCAAAATCGTGAACCCCTACACTTTTATTCCAATGGAGTAGATTGTCCAGTATCCATGCATATTGAGAAAAATCTTCTCTGCTGCCATAGCCTTTCGAATGCGTGCCGCCACCTATAACGGTTGTCGATGGCCAGAAATTATAATCCTTCATGGATTGCAGGCGAGGCTGATATGAAATCTTATATTCAATTCCCAATGGAAGCTTCACCTTAGCATATAGGGAGGCAAAAATGGAATTCGTTTTCTTTAACTTATCCTGCCCATCATAATTGATTAAAGGACTTTCAACTGCAGCATAATCATTTGGAAACCATTTCACGCTACCAGTTGGCTCATACACCGAACCATATGGGCTATTGACAAACATACTAAACAAATCCGCGCGAACTGAACTTTCATCGTTGCTTGACAATTGGGAATTCAAACCTACATTCAGCCAATCCGTTACCTTCAAATCCAGATTTAATCTTGAGCGCAGCGTGGAAAATTCGTCGCCAATAATAATCCCTTCGTTGTTCGTGTATCCCAGCGACCAGTAATAGCTGAAGTTGTCCATACCGCCACTTAAACTGATGTCATAATTCTGCCGCACGCCTGACTGCATTACTTCATCGTACCAGTTTACATTATTTCCCGCTAAATAATTATCTGATTCAATGGGGAAAAACCTAAGCCTGCCCAACCATTCCGTGGTGTTGTCTTGCTGGGCATTGGGATTTGCATTTCGCCATTGCTCAATGGTTACACCTTGAGGAAGTTCGTTGGGGTTGTAAAAATAATAGTCGGGATTGCCTGTTTTATACGATATAAGCGCGTCCCTCCTGAAATCAAGATAGCCTTCAGCATCAAAGGGCTTGAGATCGTTGGCAGCCTCTGTTACACCTAAACTTGTTGAGAAGTTAACGACCGGTTTACCAGTCGCTCCTTTTTTGGTTGTAATCATGAGCACACCCGCAGCAGCACGCGCGCCAAAAACTGCTGTTGAACTTGCGTCTTTTAAAATATCAATCGTTTCAATGTCGGCGGGATTTATATCGCTGATATTTCCATTAAATATTGCGCCATCGACTACTACCATCGGCTCAGTGGAAGCATTCAATGATTTTGGTCCCCGGATTTGCAGTGAGCTACCACCGGCCGCCGTTGTATTCTGGTTTGCATTAAATCCAGCGACCGTACCTGTTAACATGTCTGTTAGCTGCGTCATGGGCTGGTCTTTATAAATTTTGCTGCTTACGCGCGCTACGGCCCCGGTTAAATCTCCTTTTTTAGCTTGCCCATAACCAATTATAACAACATCCTCTAACGTTTGTATATCTGGAATTAACTGAATCATTATTTGAGTTCTTTCGCCAACTAAAATTTCCTGACTTATATAGCCAATAAAAGAAATTGCGATCACGGCATTCTTATCCAAAATTGAAAGGCTAAAATTTCCATCGGCATCGGAAACAGTTCCATTGGTAGTACCTTTTTCAAGCACATTTACACCAGGGAGCGGTTGATTATTCTCGTCCGTTACTTTTCCGGAAAGGCTTCCGAAATTTTCTGCTGGTTCCGCTTTACGAAGAACAATTTGCTTTTCAACTGCCTCAAAAATTATCTCGTAGGGGCTCAACAGAGTTTTTAACACGTTGTTGAGTTCGTCGTTGTGGGCATGGATCGTTACTCTGTCATTGACCGGAATAACCTGAGGACTATAAATGAATCTAATTTTCGTCAGATCTTCGATTTTTTTAAGCAGTTTGCTTAGTTCCTGGTTTTCAGCGTTCAGCGAAATTTTCTTTTTTAGAACTTCCTGACCACGAGAATCAATCGCCAAGGTTACGCCAGAAAAAACCAGGATAGCGACGATTGGGATTACTGCGATTTTCATAAAAATCAAGAAAAAAGAGGACTGGCCATGTAAAGATTTTTCCATACATTTAAATAGTTTTAATTAATACACTTATTTAAGACAAGCTTAAGACTGGCGGTGCTCGAACACCTCCAGTCTTTTTTTTAAATATCCATGATCATAGATGCTAGTTTTTTATAGTCCGACTTTTAATAATATTCTTTCTACAGCCCGTTCCGCTTACAGAAATCCGATCATTTACAATTACATATTGCAACCCAATCGATCGGCAGATAAGGTCAAGTTTTAAAGTGAAAGGTTCATCAGTAAAAGAAGCTGTAATAGAACAATCCCTGATTTTTGCATTCTCATAGTCGAATTGAACGCCATACACTTTTTCAAGTAAGGCGAATACTTCCGGAATCTTTGTATCATCAAATTCCATATACGTATCAGGCACTGGTAGTTTGTCTAAGGACAGGGAATCCAAACGGATGTGTTGGATTTGACTGACGTCATTTTTATAGACGAATTGTTCGTTCTTGGTTAAAATGACGTTAGGTTGATTTTCGAAAGTATCCTGGTTTTTTTTGGGGTCAGCATAAACTGAAACGCTCCCAGTCTTCACTGTTACCCGAATCTGTTTATCATTTGCACCCGTAGCGATCTCAAAACTGGTTCCTAGCACTTTTGCCACGATCTGACCAGCGTACACATAAAAAGGTTTGGTGGTATCTTTCGTTACTTCAAAAAATGCATTTCCTTCAAGCACAACTTTTCTTGTCGTCCCCTTAAATTGTTTTGAGTAACGAATCAAACTATTTTTCGCAAGAAGCACGGAACTCTTATCAGGAAGATTGATCAATAGCGGTTTGCCACTTTTGTTAACTCGTTCTATATCGTAATCGGAAGATGTCACCATCGGCTCAAGAGGTAAAAAGCCAGGATCGTTCGTCTGTCTCATTAAATACCACCCGGCAACGCATAAGACAACACCAATTGAAGCAGCGATGCTTAAGCGGACCGAAAGACTCCTCCCCTTCTTAGTTTCTTCAACCGTAAGAATCTCATCAGGGCCCAAGTTTCCAAGTATGCCTTGTATTTCATGCTGAACTTCCTCATCGCTGATATTTTCTTGTTCAACCGGATGAATTGACAATACAATCGCCCTGGCCTCTTCAACGGTACTATACTTATCAGGATTCTCCTTAATCCATTCTTGCCACCATGCATCTTGATCAGCATGCCTAACCCAGGAGCGAAATCGAATGTCTTCTACAAAGTCTTCAACAGAAAAAAATTGATAATGCCTCATTTTTCCAACTGGGTATATATGTAACGAGAGACATGGATTCGTTTTTTCTACTCTTGTTTTGAAATATTTTTTTAATTTATTTTTTCAGACAATAGAAAAGCCACTCGCCTTCAATAAAGTTGAGCACATGTTACCGCTTTGTTGGTTTTATATTAAAAAAAAATTAATTTCAATTTGCCTTAAGTCAAACGAGGTAATCTTTTGGAAAAAATATTGACCTACCTACCTGATAATGAACTCTGGAAAGAATTTAGGGCTGGCAATAAACAGAGTTACGAAAAACTAATGACCGCTCACTATCGAAGCTTATTTAGTTACGGGTTAAAATTTTCCAAAGATGCAGAGTTCGTCAAAGATTGTTTACAGGATCTTTTCCTGGAACTTTGGAAAAATCGAGAGACGATTGGAAACTCAACCTACGTTCGATCTTATTTATTCAAGAGTTTCAGAAACAAAATTTGGCGCGTGCTCCATCAGAACCGGTGGCATAATAAAGCTGAGCAACTTGAAGACAATTATTATTTCGATGTGGAGTTTTCAATTGAACACCATTTGATCCGTGAAGAAACACTTCGCGATACATCAACCAAGTTTTCAGATATTCTTAATCAATTGCCGAAAAGGCAAAAGGAAATTATCTATTTGAGATTTTATCAAAATTTAGAGATTGAAGAAATAGTTCGGATAATGGAGATCAATTCGCAATCAGCATACAATCTATTGCACAAGGCGCTTTCCAGTTTGCGAGAGACGCCGCTGGCTAACATTAGGTCTTAAGGTCCCCGCTACACACTTTGGAACAAGCTCAAGAATTATAAACAAAAGTTTTTTACCCAATAAAAGACGATACTACTTTCGTTTACCTCTATTGCCTATTGCCTATTGCCTATTGCCTATTGCTCATTGCTTATCTGTTAATTATAGCTCTTGAGCCTTTTGCTAAGGTCTTTTAGAACAGAACCTAAAGGATCATTATCATCTACCCCGGAATGATCACTATAAACGCCATTGGCGAGTTGTGAAGCATACTCAAGATTTACGGTAAGCTTGTTTGTGATTTCTTCCACTGTTGCAATGTTCCTGGCATTTTCACGTGTTCTTTTGTTCAGGTCAAATGCCCAAAGACAGCATATCGTTAAAATGATCACGGCCAGAAAGCAATGAATGAGAAATGTGTGCAGGTCCATATAGTCAAGCTGCGTGAAATATACTGCGTTTTCTGAATCAGTTGTAAAACTCTGATATTGAATATATCCGAATATGGCATGATGTAAAACAATCACCAGGGCTAACGGTATCTGCGCCTTCCAGTTCTGATAAGTGATCATGAGTGTGGCACCAATAAAAGCAAAAAAATGCATTTCGAACATCCCATGCATTTGGTAGATAAATTGCCCCATAAAAATGCCAACACAGGCGCTAGCTACATATTGATTCAGGGTGCTATTGGGAAATAATTTTTTTGATAAAAAATAAGTAGCAAGTAAAAGTCCTCCCACAGCAATGGCGATAAACCAAGTGTCATAGTAGGCTGAAATCGCAAGTCCGAAAACAAAATATCCGATCAAAAATATCTCGATCAGGTTATTCGACCGGTCTCTGATCTGTTTTATAAACCTATTGTGATACTCCTTATGTTTGGATGACTGAAGATTTACTACGCTATTCATAATACTTTATCCTTTAAATACAGGTTTAAAAAAAATTCAACAGGCCAGCTTCCGTTGTTTCATCGGAGGGTAGGGTACAGCCGTACGGCAATGTCAACTCGTTTTGTACAAACAAAGGCAATGGTTTATGTTGAACAAGACTGTCCAGCGCAATCTCAACATAGCGCGTTTCCTTGCGCGTACAAAAGCGTGATTTATTGTAATTTCCTTTGAAATAAATAACAGAACTTTCATCCAAAACAACAGCCTGTGGTGTAGAGTAGATTCCGCATAGATCGGAGATCGATCCGTCCAGATCGGTTATTACCGGCAAATCAAGCGCATAACGGTTTTTAAAATCTGCAGCAGCATCAGCATCATCGGATTGAAGTACAATATAAAAGTTCAGGTGCGCTCTGTATTTTTTGGAAAGCGATTCAAAATCTTTCATGTTGAATTTTGAACAGGGACAATCCGGATTAAAAAAATGGAGCACGGTTGATTTTCCTGATGGAATATGCATCCCACTTAAATCAATTTGGGATCCAATGCTCACGTTCCGGAAATTATCAGGCAACGGTGTGGGAGATGCATATTTTATTTCATGCTCCCAAAAAATCCAACCAATGAAACCAGCGGCGGATAACACGAATACACTGAATAAAATAATTCTTTTATTAATCATTGAATGATGCAGGTAATTCTTTCTTATATCGCTCTTTGATCACGAGATTAATACTTTGAACAACATCAGCACTGAGCATAGTTTTATCATCAAATTTGGAAGGGGTAACTTTATGCTTGACGAATACCCTCATGTTTTGCATGACAATAATCTGCCAGCTTAGTGGTGGTAAATTTTCATTCACCCATTCGACGATTGCTTTTGCCCGAACTTCCACAGATATTGGTTAATGACTTTTCTTGATGATGATTCTTAATAAATAATAGAATGGACAACAAATGCCTTAATAAAAGTCGGTATAAGGACCAGGAAAATATTTTGAAAGAAGAAGGAAGTAAGACACATGTAAGCTTTGTTTCCTTTCCCCATGTTATTTCCAAGAAAATTACCAAGAAATCAGCATCCTTGCTGCCGATGTACACCAATCATCCAACCTGTAATAGAAAGTCAGCTGCATCGATAATCACAATTCCATATCAAACTTACTACACGTGGGAAGCTTTAGAGAATGTAAAGGGCTGATTCTTCAGTGGCAACAGGCAGGGTTGATCGAGTTTCCAGGTTAACTATTGTTCTGAACTGAAAGCTTTTACCGGATTTGTGATGGCCACTTTTAAGAGCTGGCAACAGACGGTTAAGAGTGTTTATGCGTCAGCTTGCAGTCGCAATCACTTATTCAAAACAATAATCTCATCCGTATTTCTATTCGTTTTATGCTCGAATACCAGGGTGCCTTCAATATCGCTCTTTATCCGTTTCTGTATCTTATCATTGATCTTGACTGTATAATAATTATTACGGTTAAGATCGTTGATTTGATAGACCAATTTTTTTGAAGTTACATCTTTGGAAGATTGCGTAAAGGATATTTCATCCGGTCCCCACTTTTTAATATCAAGCGCCAGCTCGCCACCGGTTTCCGCTTTCAAAGAAGCTTTATTGGTATTGCCGTTAAAATATAAAAGTTCCTTTTCTGTACTGAAAAAACCAAAGTCTGTTTTGGAGATTATTTTAAACCGGCTATTCGATACTGCGTACTTACTCATATCAAGATCAATTGTTAATTGCTGATCTCGGTAGTTGTATTTTACTTGTGTTCCAGCCAACTGTTCAGTAATGTGCGGGTCAAGATAGAAACGATTGTAGCGTGGATTGATGCCGTAAATTGTCTGGTATAAACCAACAGCCGAAAGGCTGTTACCCGACAGGATATCATCACCCAGTCCATCTTGTTTTGCACGGCCATAGCGTTGAAAAGCCAGGCCATCTTTCGCATATTGTGCTAAGACATTTTTTACATATTTCAAGGCAAGTTCAGGCTTGTAGGAAGCATAAGCTTTAATTGCAACCGATCCCCACGATAAAAAAATGTCGCCATTCTCGTAGTTAGGAAAAGGGAACTGCCAGTCGTTTCCTTCGCCAGCAGCATAACTGTACATACAAATGGGCCAAAAGAAAAGATTTTCCTTTTGCATCTGTATCTCGATATCGTCCAGGATTGTTTGACTTCTCGCATTATCATCGCAAATGTCATAGGCAATGGCCATAAAGTTTACCGGTGTAACCATGTTGTTCCCATGAAGAGAACCGTCTTTATCTCTCCAGTGTATGTAACATTTTTTTTCGGCGTCCCAAAAACCACCTTCGGTCGTTGGCTTGTTAAAACTTGTTTTCATTTTTTCTGCAAACAAGCGATAGTGGTTTTCCTTTTCGTTGTTGCCTAGTTGCTTTTCTATATCAGCCCATAAAACAAGCGCCCGATATAGCTTGGCATTAACAAAAGCATTTTCATACGCTGCCCAAATAATATCTATCCAGTCACTTCCTCTTTTCTGTTTGTAGCTATCGGTTATCATCTCTACCAATCCATTGCCGTTACTATCTCTTTTTATTATCCAATCCAATGCCTTTTCACAAGATAACTGATGAGTCTTTATCCATTTCAGGTCGCCAGTTTGGTCATAAAGTTCGGCAACGTTCACAACAAAGTCAGGGTTAGAATCTAACAAGTATCCCCATTGCGCTTCATAAAAACCTTTATC
Organism: uncultured Chryseolinea sp.; assembly: GCA_964484845.1. Taxonomy (GTDB): domain Bacteria; phylum Bacteroidota; class Bacteroidia; order Cytophagales; family Cyclobacteriaceae; genus Chryseolinea. Next base: position 14,268 of record CAZAHL010000104.1, read on the forward strand.
CGTAAATACCTGTGGCATTGCGTCTTCATTGCTATAAGCCCACCTCGGCCACACTCTTCCGTCTGGTTTGATAGCATTGTCCCTGTAAAAATCGAGACATTGCTGATATCCTTCTAAATAACTGTTATCATTTATTGCAAGACCCATTTGTGCAATGTATTGCTCGTGCAAGCAGATGGGGCCGTAAGGGGTATGCCAACTGTTACCACCAAAGTGCTCCTTATCAATTACACCAATCCTGGCAATAGTATTCAATACTGCACTTACCTGCTCTTCATTTACGCCAATCAAATTTCCACGATCAAATTTCTCCTTAAAATCGAAATAAGAAAGTGTAATACTTTGACTGCTTTTACCGGCACTAATCGGAAATGGCGCCCACACATCCGTTGTGTCACGTACATAGCGTCTTCTATTCGTACCTGGATCAAAACGTGGTGCTATTTCATTTTGCGATACACTGATACTGTAAGCCAATTTATCTTCTTTTGTACGACTGTAATCCATAGCAACCTGTTTGCCTGGTGCGTTAACCTCTATAGTGAAACCATTGCCGGTTATGCTGTTCCAAAATCGCGATGAGCTACTATGCACCCCATAAGTATCTAATTTCTTATTAAAAAGATAGAACCATGCCAGGCCTCCATAGTCCTGATAAGCTCCTTCCCATGTATCCATACCGTCGAATATAAAAATGGGAAGGGCAACCTTTTCTGCCACAATCGCTTTTGACAGGGTTCTATCCATATCAAATTTGATGTCGACGTTACTTATGGTGAATGTCCATGTCTCGTCTATTGAAACGTTCTTATCACCGTAGCTTATGCCGGTGATGCTGATGGTGTTGTTTGATAGTTTTATAGCCGGATCTGATGACAGGTACAAGCTTGAATAAGTCGCCTCTTTCGTTTTAATTTTTGAATAGATACCAGCATCGCCTTGTATTACCTGCTGGCCATTTATTGTTAATAAAGAAATGTTTGCCTTTTTATTATAATCAAGCGTGACAGTCATTTTCTCATTACCAAACACCACTGTTTTGTCTTTGATGTTATTATTGATTTGTACAGATTGTGAAAAGCAGTCATTCACTGAGCCAATGAAAAAGGCGATACAGAAAAGATAAAAAAAGAAATTTTTTTTAATTGCCATAAGACGTTTTATAATTAAAAAAGTGATTTAATACTAGTGCTAAATTAAGCATGAGATGACGGTTCCGTTTTACTAGAGGTAATTGACTATGAGTGCATTTCTATGATTAACTTTTAGCATTTCACGATTAACTTAACACTAGTATCATGTCAACACGGTTTTGACGTATTTAAAAACCAGCTATGAGCTTTGAGCTTTGAGAACTGCTCATAGCTCGTGGCTCGCTACTCGTAGCTTGTAGCTCAGCTCAAGTACCTGCCAATTAACATACCTGTTTTACTTCTATGTTGAGTAAAGCACCCAACTTCTTGATTTTAGAAGCGACGTGCCCTATACCTACGGCGCAATGGTGGGCTGGACCATGATTGTTCCACTCTTCTACAAATGTGCGTGCGCCAACCGAAAAACTATACCGGCTATTGGTGTTTCCGATTTCAAGAATCGGGCCTTTTACCGATTCACCTTCGGCACAAAGAAGCATGAGTGTTCCATCTTGCTTTTCGACCACAGAAAGCAATGTTACTCCTCCGTGCTTCACAGACATTTCTACAGATAAGCCTTTCCCGACCTTGCCGTGATAGACATATAAAGGTCTTACCTTTGTTTTGCCTTCGGCAATCTTAATATGGCCTGGTCCGTCGTGCCCCATCAAGACAACATCCTCGTTGTAATCCATTGCATAATATTCAGTAAAGGAACCGCCCACACCAAAACAGTCCATGATTTTCATAGCTTGAGCATTTTTTACCTCGTACTCACCCGCGACTGGAATCCCTCGTGCAGTGAGCAAAGAATTTCCAAGTATAACGGAACTCATTGTATCTTCATTGATGCCGTTGCCTGTGCCTTTATGGTAATACGCCATCGATCCAAGTTTATGCTTGTCTACAAGTATATCCAAAGCGACAGAAGTTTTAGCAGCCCGCTTTAACTCTTCGGGAGAACAGTCGGGCTGGACATCAAATACGTCTTCAAAATAATTTACCCGTTCTTCTGTTTGCTCCGCAGTAATTTTTTGGCGCATGGATGAAAGCTCATCCACTTCGATAATTTCAACATGACCTCCAAAGACAGCACAATGAAGAGTTAGATTGGAATAAATATCGAGCATGCCCCCATAGTAATTTCCCATCAAACCAAGGCGATTGTGGCTCATGGCATGGGCTACACGCGATGCGTCTATCCAATCGGCTACTTCTTTCCAAACATGCGGATCATTGTGCAATGTCCCTGTTACTTGAAAGAATGGAATATTGGTTCGCCTGAATACGCTGGCAATCTCTGGGACAGGACAGGCGGAGCAATAGGCAAGCCACTCGCCCGTCATCTTCGTGCGGTCTTTAAGGCTGTTGAAATGTTTGTAGTCGATTGCTGCTTCTGGCGACAGATTCAAAACAATTACGGGTACCTTAGCGCGTTGAACCACAGGCAAAACTGTGGACGATAAAGAATAGGTAGTAACATATAAAAAGATCACATCCACATCTTCCCTCCTGAATTGATGTCCGCCATTCAATGCCTTCTCTGGTGTATCTATCAAGCCGAGGTTAACAACCTGTGCACCGTACGATGCTATTTTGTTTTCTACAATTTTGACGTAACCTTCCAGTCTCTCCCGCAAACCCGGAAACTGTTCCCAATAAGCCTCGAGGCCTATTCCAAACAATCCTATTTTAAACGGATAATCATCTGCTTTCATTATTTCATTTTCAGTTAATACAAAACGCACTTATTGCCGGCAGGAAAGTTATCGTTGGGAAACGAAATCCTCTCCAAGGAAACTGGTTATAAAAGTCTGCTCGTTTAAAACTAATCTTAGTTCCACATTGGATGAATGGTACCAATTATGTTTTTAAAAATGAGTTTTTTCAATTGTAACGGGTCCTATTAGCCCCGATTTTAAAAGGGGTGAATCCTTATTATAATGTTTAAAGGTGCTAAACGTGTATCTCCCACTTGTCCGGGTTTTATTATTCAACAACCATTCCGGCCATTGCCCATCTTTTATTTCATCGTCTGTTAGTTGTTCATCACCAATCAGACGGTTAGGCCATAGGTTAGCGACTTCTATCTCTAATTTATTTTCTTTTTCTTTTAAGACTTCACTAATATCTAATTTCCAGGGGGCAGTCCATACAGTACCCATTTCCTTACCATTGAGCCGTACCTTTGCCAGGTTATTTACCTCACCTAAATGGAGAAAAAATTTTTCATTTTCATCCAACTTAATATCAACCGGGAGGTCAAATGTTTTAGTGTACGTAGCTATACCCGAATAATATTTGACCCCGTTCTCCGATCGCAATGTCCAATCTTCTAAACTGGTAAATGATAAAGTGCCTGGCCCTCCCCAAACCGGGTCAAACGAAACAGTCCAGGAGCCTTCTATGGTGGTTAATAAGTTGCTATCAGGAAAATTTTTCGACTGCTTAACTGATGCCTTGTTGCTCTTTTCAAAAACAATGAAAAAGCTTTGGTAAGGCTCAAATTGTAACGGAACAGTGATTCGAGTTTCCTTTTTTGAAAACTCAGGAAGGTCATATGTTGTCCCGGTTAAAGGATCCCACAAGGAGGGGGTTCCTTTGGCAGTCCGGAAAATTGCATCTGTTTTGAGAGGTTTGTCCGTACGATTTGAAACAAAGTAAATATCCCAATCATCCGACTCACGGTGTGAGTATCTGACAGAAGAATCAGATTCGAAATCCTGCTGTACGCCTATTGCTTCCAACAGTCTTTCCGTTACATCGTACGAAGTATAAAGGTTATCAATTTTTGTGTTCGTTTCCCCGCCCCAAATAATTTTTCCTTCGCCGTACGTATGAGTTGTCTGTGTAGCGGGTATGTCAGCCGATCCCCAAAGTTCATTAGCTAAAGATTTTATGTCGGTATCGCAATGAGGATAGCCGGATAAACCAGGTGATTTTTGAGGCGGTGCCCCAACGACCGTTGCTCCGTCTTCTACAAGAGATTTGATTTTTTTCAGTAAGGCCAGTGTCATTGTTTCCCAGGCAGGAAGTACAAGCAAGTGATAGGATGCACCTCCAGGAAACGTAACCTTATGGTTCTTTACATAAGCGTTGTACAACTGCCCAGGTGAGCATCCATCAAAATTGTACCCTTTTCTATCTGGTAAAAAAGCACCTCCGGATAATGCTGAAGATGGTGCACGAAAAACATGAGGGGCTCCCTCTGGTGTTAAGTACAGGATGTCGGCAACCGCTTTTCCTTGGCGCAATAAATATTGACATCGTGTTACATATTTATGATAGGCATCGGCCATTGGCCACCAGGTTTGATTTCTGTTCCATTGGACCCCATAGGGACCCATCGTCATGCCGGGCTTTAGTTTTTCATCCAAGGGTTGATGTTGAAATGTATGATAGAAAAATTTGTTTATACCGGCGGCAAACGCCCAGTCACCCTGATTTCTCATGGAAGCCGGATGTTGCTTCCAGCCATCCTCAGCTGTAAATGATTCGGCAGCTACAATTGATTGCCCGTTAACATGAGCAATGGAAGCTGCCTGTATGCAACTGAATGAAGAATTAAATCCTCCAGGGCTCCAGAATTCACACATGGGTACATCGGCAACAGATCCAAGTTCCATATCTGCTGTAGGGTTCATATCATAGGGTTCAATAGACAGTCCGAATCCGTTTCGATGGCTATATTTTTTGAGGTGTTTCGCATGATATTCCACAATCAATTCCTGGGATGTCTGTCGCAGATCCCACAAGAACCGCTCACTGATTTCCAGGCTCTCTACGATCTTACCAGCATATACCGGATAAAATAGAAGCGGGTCATATCCTCTGCGCTTTTTAAATTCGTTTCTGAATTCGGAGGTCCAATTTTGTGCGCCCATTTCCCAGCTATCCATGTGCAGCATGGTCAAGCCTCCCTTTGACGATTTGTCACGAGGACCGATCTTGTCAAGAAGTTTACCGGTAAATTCCTTAAGATGATCATTGAATGCTGTTGTATCGAACTTATCGGACTCAAAGCCCAATCCAGGCAAGGGCGCAGGACGGGTAACAGCGCCATTATTCCTGCGGCCAAAACGCATGATCGTCCACTTACCGTTAGGTGCCTCCCAAGACAGTGTACCATCACCATTTAATTTGTCAGTGAGTTCCACGATGCGACTCTTTGCAACGGCTGCACTAGCGGGAAGAACGGGATGATTCGACATGGAAGGAAGATATTGCTTTACCCCTGACTGCGAGGTATAAGGTGCGCGGTAGTACAGAGCCTTCTCATCAATACTTGCAACGGTATTGGTATCCGGTGATGGAAAAGCCAATACCGCAACATCTTCATAAAAAGCCATCCATTCCTTTTTCAATTCCCCTGTAAAACCGCCTTCACCAAAAAAAGGACGCTTGGGTAACGGTATCGGTAATTTTATTGGCTTCTTTTCAGCTCCGTTAATTTCTACACTGCTGCTTACAAGATGCTGCATGGATTGTGATGGTTTTACCCACGGGCCTCCACTGCCCGTCCAACCGGGGCCAACCCCCAGCGTCATTTCTATGCCGAGGCGTTCACACTCGTGCACAGCATGTGCAAATAGTATCTTCCATTCTTCGCTTAGAAAATCAACTTTGCCGCGGGGGACGCCAACATTTACTTCCAAAAACAAAACGCTGCCAATACCAGCTTGCTTCATCGATTCAAGGTCCGCAGTCATGCCTTCTTTCGACAGGTTGCCATCCATAAAATACCAATAGACTCCGGGCCTGGCATCTTCTGGTGGATTGAGAAATTGTTCTTTCAACACCTGGATATCATTGGTACTTTCTCTTCCGTTGCAGTTAAACAGTATCAGAAGTATAATGGATGCAGAACCTTTCACCAGGTAGAACAACGTAGTATTTAACATTTGCATTGTAGAAGATAAAATATGCTATTTGTAGCGAATCACAATTCCACCACTGCAACTGCGAATGGTTCAAGTATGATTTTTTCATTAAGTAAATTGGCGCTGGAAGGAGGATTTTCACCCGTGATTATGTCAATATAGCTAATCTTAGCTCCGGTGATTTCCTTAGGTAATATGACCTCTGCATGGGCGTTCTTTTTATTGATCAGCAGAATTCTTTTACTATTAGGCCCTGCAAATCCTTGGGCTACAACACCGGGAACTCCTAAATCTGTTTTTACAAGTTTATCACCGGGATGAAAGTTGTCAATCAACAATTTCAAAACCCAATACCTTGCATTGGGGTTTCCGTTTTCCCAGTTCACCATGCTTACATCTGGAAACTGTGTTGGATAACCCACCAGTTGTGACTCTCCTACTGCATCAATTCCCATCTTTGTCAGTTCAAGAAAAATA